>DASYUP010000160.1:0-8288 GCA_036001185.1 Thermoanaerobaculia bacterium | reverse complement strand
GGGGGCGGGGCGGGCGCCGGGGTTTCTTCGCGGCGGCGGCGGGCTTGGCTGCGGCAGCGAGCTTCGCACCGCGGGCGGGGGCAAGCCCCGTCCCTACACCAGGACCCTTCGCGGCGGACCTCGCCTTGATCGTGGGTGACGTGGTCCGCTGGCCTTTGGCGGGGGCTCGTTTCTCCTGGCGCTTCACTTGGCCTCCAGCGCCGCCGCTGCCTTGTCGATGGCCGCCGCGGCGCCATTGAGGATGCCGGCGACGACGCCGATCTGGTCATCGGTCTCCTGCCAGCGCCGCTGCTCGATCGCCTCGCGGATGGCCGGCAGGGTCTTCACCCCGTAGCCGGTGTAGACGCCGGGGGCGTAGACCTCGTGCACGTACCAGGGGCGTCCCGGCAGCCCCTGCGGGCGGGTGAGCGCGCGCTCCACCGCCATCACCGCCTGGTCGTAGACGGCGATGGCTCCCGGCGCCAGCGGCCGCCCGCCCCGTGCCGCCAGGGCCTTGCCATGGCGCGCCGCCGCCGCTTGCAGGGCGGCCACCGCGTTGTCGAGCGGCGCGAGCTCCAGGAAGGGCACGGGGTCCTTGGGCGCCGGCACCACCCACTCGTCTTTGGGATCCCAGGCGGCGGCGTAGATCCCCTCGCGGATGCGGCGGTTCTCCTCCGCCGTCTGCTCGCGCATCTTGGCGGCCAGCTTCTCGACCTCCTGTGCGTAGCGGGCGATGGTGTCGGCGAGGCGGCCGAAGTCGAAGGGCAGCAGGTCGGCGTCGGCGAGGCGGGTGACCAGCCGGGCGCCGACCTGGGCCTGCGCCACCCCGTAATCGAAGCCGGGGTCCATGAAGCGCCGGTAGTGCTCGAAGTCGTCGTAGATCGAGTGGTACTGGCCGTACTGGTTCTCGTCGTCGAAGCCGAAGTTGAGGGCGGAGACGCCGAGGTGCTGGAGGAACGGGGTGTAGTCGCTGCCCGACCCCAGCGGGTCGATGGGGAACTGGCGCTCGCCCTTGACCAGCTCCTGCATCTCGGCGCTCCCGTCGACGAGGGCATGGGCGCGGGCCCGCTCGAGCACCGTGCGGCCGGTGAGGGGGTCCTTGACGTCGGCCATCACCTCGTTGACGAAGGGCTCGAGCGCGTGCGAGCCGCCGACCCCGAGGAAGCCGCGGGCGTTGCTGTCGGAGTTCATGTAGACGACCGCCTTGCGGCCGAGCTCGGCGGCGTGCTGCTCGACGAACTCGGTGGAGCCGAGCAGGCCGGGCTCCTCGCCATCCCAGGCGGCGTAGACGATGGTGCGGCGGGGCCGCCACCCTTCCTTGGCGAGCTGCCCGATGGCCCGCGCCTCGGCGAGCATCGCCGCCTGGCCGGAGATCGGGTCGGTGGCGCCGTTGACCCAGGCGTCGTGGTGGTTGCCGCGCATCACCCATTCGTCGGGCAGCTCGCTGCCCGCCAGCTTGGCGATGACGTCGTAGATCGGCCGCAGCTGCCAGTCAAAGGCGAGCTTGAGGTGCACCCGTGCCGGCCCCGGGCCGAGGTGGTAGGGGAGCGGCAGGGCGCCGCGCCAGGCCTCAGGCGCGATCGGGCCGCCCATCGCGGCGAGCAATGGCTGCGCGTCGCGCGCCGAGATCGGCAGCACGGGGATGTGGGTGAGCGTCTTCGCGTCGCTGCGCGGCAGGCGCTTGGCCCCCGCCACGGCGCCCACTCCGGGGGTGAGCGGGTCGCCGGTGTAGAGCGGCGCGTCGGCCACCGAGCCACGCTGCGCTCCCTGCGCTGGCCGCCAGCCGCCCTGCGGATAGGGGTCGCCCTGGAAATAGCCGTCGCCGCGCGGGTCCGAGTAGATGATGCAACCGACGGCGCCGTGCTCCGCCGCCACCTTCGGTTTGATGCCCCGCCAGGAGCCGCCGTAGCGGGCGATGACCACCTTGCCCTTGACGTCGATGCCGCGCTTGGCCAGCTCGAGGTAGTCGTCGGGCACGCCGTAGTTGACGTAGACGAGCTCGCCGCTGACGTCGCCGTCGATCGAGTAGGCGTTGTAGACGGGGAGCTGCTCGGCGCGCTGGTCGGTCGTGGGGTCGCCGGGGATGGGGTCCTCGTCGAGCCCGGCGGTGAAGGTCGTCGGGGCCAGCAGCTCGAGCCGCCGCTCCTTGGGAGTGGGGAAGAGCACCTGGAACTCCTCGATCGCCGTGTCGTAGCCCCACTCGCGGAACATGCCGGCGATCCGCTCGGCGTTCTCCTTGTCGTAGGGGGAGCCGACGTGGTGGGGTCGCGCTGACAGCACGCGGATCCACTCACCGATCTGCTGGGCGTCGAGCGCCGCGTCGAGCTTGGCCTCGCGCGCCCGCTGGGCGTCGGAGCGGTCGGCGGCGAAGCCCAGCAGTGGCGGCGGATCAGCGGGCGCGGCGGCGGCGAGGGACGAGGCGCAGAGCAGGACAATGGTCGCACGATGAAGGGCGGCGCGACGGGCGGAAGCCATCGGCATCTCCTGGGGTGGTCCGAGGGTGAGTGGTCGGCCAGCGGGCGCCACGCCGTCCGGAGACGTCGCGCCGCGCTGCCTGGACGGCGATTCTAGCCGCGGTGGCGCTGTAACCTGCGAGGGCCCCAGGGGTAGATGAGGGTGAGACCGAGCCGAATGGACACCGCGAGCGACCAGGAGGTCATGATGCAGGTGCGGGCGGGGGACGTCGAGCAGCTGTCGATCCTCTTCGAGCGCCACCACGCGCGCCTCTATGGCTTCTGCCTGGGCCTCTTGGGCAACCGCGAGTCGGCGCGCGACCTCGTGCAGGAGGTCTTCTTCCGGCTGCTCAAGTACCGCGACAGCTTCCGCCCCGACGCCCCCTTCGCGCCCTGGCTCTACCGCCTGGCCCGCAACGCCTGCATCGACCAGCTCCGCAAGTCGGGCCGCGAGCGGCTGGGCGACCCCGATCCCGAGCTCGCCGACCCCTCGCCGCTCGCCCCCGAGAACCTCGAGCGCCGCGAGGAGCTCGACAAGCTGCAGGCGGCGCTCGCCCGCCTGCCGGAAGACAAACGCGAGCTGCTGCTGCTGGCCCGCTCGGGCACCCTCGACTACGCGCAGATCTCCGCCCTGCTGGGCTGCAGCGTGGGAGCGCTCAAGGTACGCGTCCATCGCGCCCTGCAGCTCCTGCGCGAGGCCTACGCCCGGGTGGAGCAGGAGACCGTGGCATGAACGGACCAAACGACTGCGAACCGATCCGCGAGGCCTGGGCTGCGGCGCTGGCTGCCGGTGAGCCGCTGTCCGCCGAGGTGGCGAGCCACCTCGACACCTGCGCCGCCTGCCACACCGCGGTGGCCGAGATGGAGGCGCTGTGGAAGAGGCTGGGAGCGCTCGCCGACGCGGCGCCGAGCGGCGTGCTGCGGCGCGATTTCGCAGCGGTGCTCGCCGGCTACCGCGAGGGCATGGGCGGCCGAGCGACGACCGTCGCGGCGCCGGCGCCCCCGGGCCGGGTGGCCCCCTTCCGCCGCCGCTCGACGCGGCGCCGCGTCTACCAGCTCGGCTACGGGCTCGCCGCCCTGCTCGCCGGCATGGTCCTCGGCGTGCTGGGTCGGCAGCGCACGCAGGGCGGCGAGATGTCAGAGATGCGCGCCGAGCTGCGCTCGCTGCGGCAGGACGTGGCTCTCTCGATGCTGCAACAGACGTCGGCGAGCGCCCGCCTCGAGGGGGTGAGCGTCGGCGCCCAGGTGGCGCGGCAGGACCCGGAGTTGCTGGCGGCGCTGCTCGACACCCTCGCCACCGACCCTAGCCCCAACGTCCGCCTGGCGGCAGTCGACGCCCTGGCGTCGCGCGCCGCCGAGCCGGCGGTGCAGCAGCAACTCGCCCTGGCGCTGAGCAAGGAAGCGTCGCCGCTGGTGCAGATCGCCATGGCCGATGCGCTGCTCTCTGCCGATGGCGCGCGGGCGCGGCGACTGGTGGCGCCGCTCGCCAGCAGCCCCGGCGTGCGCCAGGAGGTGCGGCAATACGTGCGGCAGCGGCTGGGGATGCGCACGTGAGCGGCGTGAGCGTGGGTGGCGGCCGCAGCACGGGCGGGGACAAGCCCCGCCCCTACGCGGGATTCGTGCTGGCGGCGGTGGTGGCGATCGCGGCGCCCTGTGGTGGCTCGCCGCACCCCAATCCCCACCCCCACCCGCGGCCGCACGTGCACGTCTCCGCGGCCGGCTGGCGAGACCCCGGCGCCGCCTTCCCGGTGGCGGCCAGCGATCGACGCGAGGAGAGCTTCCGCCTGCCGGGCACCAGCGGCAAGGTGGTGGTCGACGACGTCGCCGGCAACATCGTCGTGCGCGGCGTCGACGGCGAGGTGGCGCGCATCGTCGTGCGGCAGAGCCTCCACGCCCGCGACGCCGCCGGCCTCGACCTCGCCCGCCGCGAGATGCCGCTGCGTCTGTCGCAACACGGCGACACCGTCATCGCCTTCGTCGATTCCCCGTTTCGTGACGGCGAGGGCAACCTCCGCGGCCCCTGGGACGATCTACCCTACCGCGCCCTCTACGACTTCGAGGTCGAGCTGCCGCGCGGCGCCGCCGTGACGCTGCGCACGGTGCTCGACGGCGACGTCGAGCTCACCGGCACCGACGGCGCCTTCGAGGTGCGCAACGTCAACGGCGACGTGCGGGTGAAGGACGTCGGCGGCGCTGGCAGAGCCGCCACCGTCAACGGCGAGCTGCGGGTCGCCTTTCGCCGCAACCCGGCGGTCCCCTGCGACTTCGGCAACGTCAACGGCGACGTCGACGTCACCTTCCAGCCCGGCCTCGCCGCCGAGGTGCGTTTCCGCACCCTCAACGGCGACGGCTGGAGCGACTTCCCGTACACGCTGCTGCCGGTGCAGCCGCAGGTGAGCGAGGACCGCCACGCCGGGCGGTACGTCATCAAGAGCGACTGGTCGCAAGGCATCCGCATCGGTGCCGGCGGGCCCGAGCTGTCCTTCGGCACCGTCAACGGCGACGTTCTCATCCGGCGTTCCAGCTGACCTCGACCGTTCGTTCGACAAGGAGCCACCGTGATCATGCGCAAAGCCATCGTCTCCCTGGCCCTCATGCTGCTGCTGGCAGCAGGAGCCCGTGCCCAGGGCCCCAATCGCTACGTCGTTCCACTCTCCAAGCCCGGGCAGCCGGTGCATCTGACGGTCGGCCTGGTCAGCGGCAGCATCAGCGTGCAACCGGGGGACGCCAACCAGGTGGTGGTCGAAGTGGTCGGCGACACCGACAGCGACGACGGTCACCCGGCCAAGCCGCCGCACGGCGCCAGCGGCATGCGGCGCCTGCCCAACCGCAGCCTCGGCCTGGTGGTGGAAGAGGAAGCCAACAAGGTCGGCGTCTCCATGGGCGGCATGCCGAGCGATGTGACCCTGCGCATCCAGGTGCCGCGCCAGACCTCGGTAGCGCTGTCGACCGTCAACGACGGCGACATCCACGTCGAGGGCCTCGAGGGGACCCTCGAGCTATCCAACGTCAACGGCGAGATCACCGCCAAAGGCGTCGCCGGATCGGTGGTGGCCCACACCACCAACGGCGACGTCAAGGTGACGATGACGCGAGTCGATCCCAAGGCGGCGCTCGCCTTCGCCAGCTTTAACGGCGACGTCGACGTCAGCCTACCGGCGAGCTTCCGCGGCGACCTACGCATTCGCTCCGACAACGGCAAGATCTACACCGACTTCGACGTCCAGCTCTCCGATCAGCCAGCCAGGGTGGAGCAGAAGCGCAATGGCGGCCGCTATCGCCTGGAGGTCGAGCAGGAGGTGCGGGGCACCATCGGCGGCGGCGGCCCGGAGATCCAGCTGCGCACCTTCAACGGCGACATCTACCTGCGCAAGCACGGGTAGGCTGCCGGCACCGCCCCTGGTGCTCCGACCAGGGGGCGCTCAGCGCTCGATGCCGGCGAGGAACGCGGCGACCGCCTTCCAGGTCTGCGCTGGCTGCTCGAGCCAGGGCATGTGCCCGCAGCGGTCGATGAAGACCAGCTGCGAGCCATGGATGAGCTGGTGAGCCTCGCCGATGTTGGCCTCGCCGGCGATGTCCTGGCGCCCCTGCAGCAGCAGCGTCGGCGCGGTGATCGCCCGCAGCAGCGGCCGCAAGTCGAAGTCCTTCTCGGCGGCGAGGAAGGCGGGCACGATGCGCGGGTTGAACTCGTCGGCCGGCAGCTCCATGGCGTAGGCGAAGGCGAGCTGGCGATCGAAGAAGTAGGCCGGCACGGTCGCTCGCACGCGCTCGAAGGTGGCGCGATCGAGGTCGCGCTCGGCGCGCGCCGGGTCGGACCAGTAGCGCACGACCGCGGCGTTCTCGGCCGGCAGCCGCGACGCCAGGTTGTCGGAGAAAACTCCGAGGTAGGCGCGCGTGATGGGCCCCGAGCCGAGCGTGATGACGCCGAGCACGTGCTGCGGATGGACCCCACCGTAGGTGAGGGCGAGCATCATCCCCCACGAGTTGCCCAGCAGCAGCAGCCGGTCGACGCCGAGATGGTGGCGCAGCGCCTCGAGGTCCTCGACGTAGGCGGCGAGGTTGATGGTCGACGGATCGTAGGTGGCCAGACGCGAGCGGCCGGTGCCGCGCTGCTCGAGCATGACGCAGCGGTGGGTCTTGCCCAGCTCGTCGGCAATCTCCTGCATCGACCGCACCTCCTCGCCGGGACCGCCGCTGAGCACTACCAGGTAGGGGCCGGCGGCGCCGACGACGGTGTAGTGCAGGTCGAAGCCCGGCCGTGGCACCACGCCGTCCTCCAGGGGCAGGGCGACGGCGGCCGCGGCGGCCGGTGCGGCGCGCGCGCCGGCGAGCGTCGCCGCGAGGACCAGCAAGAAGGCGGGCGCGATCCGGCGGGCCTGCGCCCCGGGCGCCGATGTGTGCCTCACGGCGACCACTCCGCTTCGTAGTGCGTCGAGCGCTCGTCCCGGCGCGTGAGCAGCGCCTCGGCGGCGGGGTGGATGACCGCCCGCTCGTAGTCGTCGCCGGCGAAGCGCCGCACGGCGTGGAGCGACTCCCAGAGCGTCAGGGTGACGAACTCCACCTCGTCGCCGGCGGCACGCCACAGCAGGTAGCAGCCCCGGTAGCCGGCGATGCGGTGGATGCCGGGCAGGATCTCCTCCCGTAGCATCTGGTGGTAGGTGTCGGCATCCTCGGGGCGCGTGCGACCGTGCCAGAGGCGCACGATCAACGGACCGCCGCCCTCGCCGGGGGGACCGCTCGGGCTCGGCTTCGGGGATTTGGCGCTCATGACGCCAGTATCGGTTGCCGGCCCCGCTCGGCGCTTGCAGTTTCTTGTCGGCGGCGGGCATGGCGAACCGCCGGCCAGGCGCCGTCGCGCGTGCTAGCGACCCAGCCGGGCGCGGAAGGCCGAGGGCGGCACGCCCCACTCGGCGCGAAAGGCGTTGGTGAAGTGGCTGTGGTCGCCGAAGCCGAGGTCCAGGGCCAGCTCGGTGAGGTCGGCGGCCCCGCGCGACAGGCGCTCGGCTGCCATCCGCGCGCGCAGGCCGAGCAGGTAGCGCCGCATGCTGATGCCGACCGCCTGGCTGAAGATGCGCGACAGGTAGAAGGGCGAGCAGCCCAGCTCGCGCGCCAGCTCGGCGAGCCGCGGTGGAGTCGCGAGGCGGGCATTGAGGGCGAGCTTCACCGTTTCCACCAGGTCGCGATGACGCGGCGTCGGCTCCCTCTCGACCTGCTCCTTGCCGGCGAGCCCGCGCAATCGATAGCCGCAACGCACTGCCTCCGAGGCCAGCTCGGCGAGCGCCTCCTCGAGCACCAGGTCGTTGACACCGTGGCGGATGAGCGACAGCACCTCGTAGTGGAGACGCACCGCGCGCAGCGAGACGAGAGCATGGCCGAAGCGGAACGGTGCCTGCGGGCGGTCCTCCTGTCGGCGCTCCTGCAGCCCGACGAGCGCAAGGGCGAGCGCGGTCGGCAGCTCGAGGACGGTGCAGTCGTCGCCGCCGGCCAGCGGATGGGCGTAGCGATGGAGCTCGGCGGCGTTGAAGAAGAGGACGTGGTTGGCATCCGCCACCAGGGAGTCGCGGCCGCGGTAGCGCCGAAAGACGCCGCGACGGATGAAGACGATGCTGTGCGTGGCGCTCGGCTCCTCGGCCCCCGCGGGGTGCACGGCGGCGCGACAGCGGTAGTCGGCCACCGCCACGCCGAGCGAGCTGGCCAGGAGGCGGCGCGCGTGCTGCGGCGCTGGCTCGGGGGCGTGAGTTGCCGGCGCGCTCACGGAGGAATCCTAGCGCCGTGGTGGAGCGGTTGCTGGGGTGCCGTGCGTCGCCGGCGCGGCCGTGCCGGCGCTGCCCGGGCGGGGGCAAGCCCCGCCCCTAC
>DASYUP010000159.1:0-2948 GCA_036001185.1 Thermoanaerobaculia bacterium | reverse complement strand
AGAGCGCAATCGGCGACAGAGGGGCGACATTCGCGCCCGCGGCGGGGACCGGATCGAGGCGACTGCCCTTGCTGGAGAGCGCCGCGGGCTTGCCCCCGCCCGTGCTGCGCTCACCCCAGCCGCACGATGACGCCTTCGTCGCCCCGCAGCTCCACCGTCCGCAACACCCGCTCCCCGTCGCGGTCGAGGTGGGTCGACAGCACGAGGTCCCCGTCGAGAGCCAGCACCGGCGGCGTGAACGTCGCCGGCTCGTGGCCGAGGTTGAGGACGACGAGGAAGCGGCGGTCTCCCTCCTTGCGGACCCACGCCAGCAGGTCGCCGGGGGCGCGCAGCGGCGCGAAAGGGCCGACCGCCAGCGCCGGCTCGGCGCGGCGCAGGGCGAGCAAGCGGCGGTAAAGGGTGAGCAGCGAGCGCCGGTCGTCGCGCTGGCGCTCGACGTTGACGGTCGCCGCGTCGGCCGCCACCGGCAGCCAGGGCTCGCCCTTCGTGAAACCTGCGTGTGGGCCGCCGCCCCACTGCATCGGCGTGCGCTCGGGGTCGCGGCCGAGGCCGAGCCCGGGGACGTTCTGCTCGAAGGGGTCGCGCACCCGCTCGGGCGGGATGGGCACGTCGCGCATGCCGATCTCGTCGCCGTAGTAGAGCGTCGGCGTGCCGCGCAGGGTGAGCAACATCATCGCCGCGACCCGCGCCTGCGCCGCGCCGACCCGGCTCGCCACCCGGCTCTTGTCGTGGTTGCCGAGCACCCAGTTGGGCCAGCCGAAGGTGGGCAGCATCGCCTCGTAGGCTTCGATGGCGGTGCCCAGGGCCTGCGCCTCCCACGGCCGCCGAATGAGCTGGAAGTTGAAGGGCAGCTGCAGGCCGCTGCCGCCGGCGCCGTAGTAGAGCATCAGCCGTTCGAGCGGCAGGTAGAGCTCGCCGATGAGCATGCGGTCGGGAAACTCGTCGACCACGGCGCGCAGGCCGGCGATCACCTCGTGCACCGCCGGCAGGTCGGCGGTGTGGGTGGCGAGCAACCGGCGGTAGGGGTTCTGCCCCGGCGCCCACTCCGGGTTGGGCGGGTTGTCACGCAGCTCGGGGTCCTTGGCCAGGTGGTGGATGACGTCGACGCGAAAGCCGTCGACGCCGCGGCGCAGCCAGAAGCGCAGCGCCTCGTGCATGGCGGCCCGCACCTCGGGGTGGCGCCAGTCGAGGTCGGGCTGCTGGCGCAGGAACGAGTGGTGGTAGTACTGGCCGGTCGGCGCGTCGAGCTCCCAGGCGCTGCCGCCGAAGACCGAGATCCAATTGTTCGGCGGCCCGCCGCTCGGTGCCGGGTCGCGCCAGTGGTACCAGTCGCGCCGCGGGTTGGCGCGCGACGCCTGCGATTCGATGAACCAGGGATGCTGATCGGAGGTGTGGTTGGGGACGAAGTCGAGCAGCACGCGCAGCCCCCGGCGGTGGGCCTCGGCGATCAGCGCGTCGAGGTCGGCGAGGGTGCCGAAGCGCGGGTCGACGTCACAGTAGTCGGCGACGTCGTACCCCCAGTCGCCCATCGGCGAGGGGTAGATGGGCGACAGCCAGAGGGCGTCGACTCCCAGCCACTGCAGGTAGTCGAGGCGCGCCAGCAGTCCTGGCAGGTCACCGAAGCCGTCGCCGCCGGAGTCCTGGAAGGACAGCGGGTAGACCTGGTAGATCACCCCGCGCTGCCACCACGCGTGCTGCTCAGCCGCCATGGCGGCGAGTCTAGGCGAGGCCGCTCAGCGGTGCGGCTGCGGTGGCGGGCCCGGCGCCGGCTCGATGCGCGTCGCCACCGGCTCGCCGCGGCCCGAGCTGCGCTGGAAGTGGATGGCGACGTCGACGCCCACCATCAGGTTGTCGCGTCCCTTGGTCGCCGAGGTGATGCCGAGCACCTCGCGCCCGGTGGCCGTCTCCACCGTCACCGTCGAGTCGGTGAACGACACCACCTTGCCAGTGAGCGTCTTGCCGCCGCTGGTGCCGGCGGTGACGTTGGTGTAGGTGTCGGGATGGGTGCTCTTGCAGCCGCCGGCGAGGACGACGATCAGCAGCGCGACCGCGAGGACGGAGAGGTGGCGCATTCGGTGACCCTCCTTGGCGACCGGCGAGGAAGCAAGCGCCGCGCCACGCACGGGACCGGGCGCGTCGCTCTCCAGGGTGCCGCACGGTCATCCCCGCCAGGTCAGCCAGGCGATGCCGGCGGCGAGCGAGAGCAGCGTCACCGGCAGCCCCGCCTTGAGGTATTCGCCGAAGGAGAGCCGCACCCCGCGCACCCGCGCCAGCTCGGCGACGATGAGGTTGGCCACCGAGCCGAGCAGCGTCATGTTGCCGGCCAGCGTGGTGGCCATGGCTACCGTCAGCCAGGCACGCTCCGGGTGGGCGAGATGGGGCACCAGGGGTCGCAGCAGCAGCACCGCCGGCACGTTGGAGACGACATTGCTGAGCAGCACCGCCACGCCCGCAAGCGGGGCCACGCCGGCGCCCAGGGCCGGCGCCGCCCAGGCGAACAGCCGCCCGCTGACCCCCAGCGGCCCGAGCGCGGCGGTGACCACGAAGAGGGCAGCGAAAAAGACCAGCAGCGACCAGTCGATCTCGCGGAAGACCCGCTCGGGCTTGAGCCGTCGGGTCACCAGCAGCAGCGAGGCCGCGAGCAGGGCGGCGAGCGGCAGCGGCGCGCCGGCGGCGATCGCCACCACCAGCAGCAGGCTCGCCCAGGCGGCCTTGCGCAGCAGCGGGCGCAGCGGCCGCAGCGGCGGGTGCGCCGGCAATGGACCGGCGCCGAAGTCGCGCCGATAGACCACCACCAGCACCACCCAGATGATGGCCAGCCCGGCGAGCGCCACTGGCAGCAGCGCAGCAGTGAAGCGCAGGAAGGGAATGCCCGAGGCGATGCCGACGAGCATGTTCTGCGGGTTGCCGATCACCGTCGCCACCGAGCCGACGTTGGCCGCCGTCAC
>DASYUP010000158.1:0-6296 GCA_036001185.1 Thermoanaerobaculia bacterium | reverse complement strand
CCCGGCGGCGGTGTGCGGGGGCTCGGCATCTCGCCGGGCGGCAGCACCTCGTGAACGGCGGCCTCGGTCGGCACGGCGACCCGCGGGACGGCGGCGAGCAGCCCCTGCGTGTAGGGATGGGCGGGGTGGGCGAAGAGGGTCGCCGTCGGCGCCTCCTCGACCACCTCGCCGCAATACATGACGGTCACCCGGTCGCAGGTCGCCGCCACCACCGCGAGATCGTGGGTGACGAGCAGGATTCCGAGACCCAGACGGTCGCGCAGCGAGAGCAGCAGCTCGAGCACCTGTGCCTGCAGGGTGACGTCGAGGGCGGTGGTGGGCTCGTCGGCGAGCAGCAGCGACGGCTCGGCGGCGAGGGCGAGAGCGATCATCACGCGCTGGCGCTGGCCTCCCGAGAGCTGGGGTGGGTAGGCGTCGAGGCGGCGCCGGGGCTCGGGGATGGCCACCAGCGCCAGCAGCTCCTCGGCCCGTTGCCGCGCCGCGCGGCGCGTCACGTCGTGGTGGGCGCGGATCGTCTCGGCGAGCTGGAAGCCGACGGTGAACACCGGGTCGAGGGCTGCCGCCGGCTCCTGGAAGACCATGCCGACGCGCCCGCCGCGCAGCCGCCGCAGCGCGCGCTCGGGGAGCGCCAGCACGTTGTCGCCGCCGACCCGGATGCTGCCGGCGACGATGCGCCCGGGCGGTGGCACCAGCCGCAGCACGGCGAGAGCGGTCATCGTCTTGCCCGAGCCCGACTCCCCCACCAGCCCCACCACCTCGCCCGGGCCCACCGTCAGCGAAGCGCCGCGCACCACATCGACCTCGCCGTCGCCGGCGGGGAAGGCGATGGTGAGACCGTCGATGGCGAGCAAAGGCTGACTGCCGTCGTCATCGCCAGGCCGCGCAGCCGATTCGTCATCGCGAGGCCACGCAGCCGATTCGTCATCGCGAGGCCGCGCAGCGGCCGTGGCGATCTCGCCGTCGAGATCGCTTCGTCGCTGCGCTCCTCGCGATGACGAGGAGAAGTCATCGCGAGGGCCGCGGAGCGGCCCGTGGCGATCTCGTCGCCGCATTCCTCGCGATGACCCGTTGGGGTCGCGGGCGGGGGCCGCGGGCATCACGGTCAGGCGGTCAGCGAGCGCAGCCAGTCGACCGTCAGTGCTACACCGTACCCGGTGGCACCGCGCTCACCGTCGTCGCCGCCGATGTAGGCCGGGCCGGCGATGTCGAGGTGGGCCCAGCGCTGCACGTCGCCGACGAAGTGGGAGAGGAACGCCGCCGCGGTGTTGGCCCCGCCCCAGCGGCCGGCGACGTTGCGCAGGTCGCCGTGCGACCCCTTGAGCGATTCCTTGAACTCCGGCCACAGCGGCATCCGCCAGAGCCGTTCGCCGGCCGACTCGGCCGACCGCAGTAGTGCCGCGGCGAGCTCGTCGCTGGGCGTGTAGAGGCCGGCGCCGGTGTTGCCGAGGGCCACCACGCAGGCGCCGGTGAGCGTCGAGTACTCGACGATGTAGTCGGGCTTCTGCTCCGCCGCCCAGGAGAGCGCATCGGCGAGGATGATGCGGCCCTCGGCGTCGGTGTTGAGCACCTCCACCGTCTTGCCGCTGTGGGTGCGAACGATGTCGCCGGGGCGGTAGGAGCCGCCGCCGGGCATGTTCTCGGCCAGCGGCAGGTAGGCCTGGAGGTGCAACGGCAGCTTGAGGCGGGCGACCGCCTGCACCAGGCCGAGGACCGTGCAGGCCCCCGACTTGTCCCACTTCATCTCGTCCATGTCCTTGGCCGGCTTGATCGAGATGCCGCCGGTGTCGAAGGTGACCCCCTTGCCCACCAGGGCGACGCGCGGCGACGCCGCGCCCTGCCAGGTGAGGCGCACCAGGCGCGGCGGGTTCTTGGAGCCGGCGCCCACCGCCAGGATGCCACCCATCCCCAGCAGCTCGAGGTCCTCGGTGACCAGCACCTCGCTGGTCAGGCCCACCTCGTCGGCGAGCCGCTGGGCCGCCTCCGCCATCCACTCCGGCGTCGCCTGGTTGGGCGGTGCGTTGGCGAGGTCGCGGGTGAGCCTGGCGCCGCGCGCCACCTCGAGGGCGTCGGCGATGGCCCGCGCCTCCGCCGCCGCTCCCTCGGATGGTACCGGCCGCAGCAGCTGCACGGCGACCAGCGGCTCCTCCTCGTCGGCCTTCTGCTTGAACTCGTCGTAACGGTAGCGCGACAGCGCCAGCTGGCGGGTGACGCGCCCGGCCGCCGCCGGCCCGCTCGTCAGCTCGTGCGCCGGCAGCGCCAGCACCAGCCGGGCGACGCCATGCAGCGAGGCCACGGCGGCGGTCTCCTGCAGCCAGCGGGCGAGCTTGCGCACGTGCAGCGCCTCGCGCTTGCCGAGGCCGCGCAGGGCGACGTGCGGCAGCTCCTCGCGGCCGCTGTCGGCTTCCGCCCACTGCCCCTCCCGCCCCTTCCAGCCCGGCCGCTCGCCGAGGCTGCGCACCAGCTCGGCGGCCCAGGGGGGAAGCGCCGCCGTGTCGGGCGGCTCCTCCTCGCAGCAGCCGACCAGCAGCAGGCCGCCATGGGGCCGCTCGGCGGGGGCGAGGGATACGTCGACGATACGATCCATGCAGGGCTCCCCCCCGGGAGGTGGACGGATCCGGGCGGACGGATCCAGGGTGGACGGATACCCGGTCCGGCGACCGGTCGATAGCGAGTCCCTATTCTATAATCTGCCCCGTTCTCCATGAGTGAGCTGCTCTCCTCGCTGGCCTCACTGGCCCGCACTCTCCGCGGGCCGCTCAACTTCCTGCAGGCCGACGCCGAGGAGATCTACCGGCTGCTGCCGGAGCTCACCGAGCTGCTGCCGCTGCCGCAGCGCGTCCACTTCGCCGACGAGGCGGCGACGCCGGTGGTCGGCTACCCCATCCTCTCCTCCGGCGGCATGAAGGGGCTGCGCGAGGCGCTCGCCGCCTACATCCGCGCCGAAGAGGAGGCGCAGCTCGCCCCGCTGCTGCGCCAGGCGGTCGACGCCCCCGGGCTGCAGGCGGCGTGGGACCGCTACCGCCTGCTGCTCGCCCGCGCCACCGAAAACGTCACCACCTCGAGCTACGGCCGGCACTTCCCCGACATCTTCTGGCTGCATCACTCGCTCGACGTGGCGCGCCTGCTCAAGGAGACCCCGCGGCGCATCACCCGCCTCAACCTCAACCTCGGCAAGGAGCAAGGCGGCGCGCTCAAGTACAAGGTCCTCTACCGCTACCTCGACCGCGTGCTGTCGCTCACCTACGACCTCGCCCACCGCCTCGCTGGCGACACCGAGGAGCTCGAGGAGGAGATCTTCCCCGCCCTGCTGTCGCGCATGCGCGACAACGTACTGATCTTCACCGAGGACCACATCAGCCCCGACCTCGCCGAGCTCGGTCACTACCTGCAGGGCTACCTCAAGATCGACGGCGCCGACCTGCGCTTTCGCCTCGCCAAGCTGGTCGAGTGGCTGCAGGAACGGCTGGCCACCGACCAGCGGCTGCGCGCCGCCGCCACCCAGCTGCTGCGTCTGCCGCCCACCGCCGACGCGCGCGACCTGCTGCGCTGCCGCGGCTTCGTCGAATACCTCTCGGGCGTTCCCGGCTACGACCGCCGGCTGCTGCTCTCGGCCGAGCAGGTGCAAGTGTGGGAGGCGCTGCTCGTCAAGCTCAAGGAGTTCGAGCTGCTGCACGCAATCCGCCGCCTGGTGGTGGCGATCGACGAGCACGACGGCAAGCTGGTGCTCGCCGACCGCAGCCTCAACCGTACCTGGGTGAGCGGGCCGCCGATGGTCGAGGTGTCGAGCGCCACCCGGCCGCTCGACTTCATGGCCCCCTGGGTGGTCGACCCGCAGATCTCCCGCAACGGGATGATCTACGACATCACCGACTTCTCGCACATCGTCTCGCAGCTGCGCCGCGCCGGCACCGAGGAGCAGGACCGCTCCTTCCGCCAGATGTTCCGCTTCCAGCGGCGCGTCCATCGCCTCGCCACCGGCCAGCGGCTGCGGCTGGAGAAGTACCTCGGCGACGGTGCCTTCTACTCGGCGCGCGAGGCCTGGCGCATGCTGATCGTGGCGCTGCAGGTGCAGCGCTACTACCGCCAGGCCCTCGACGAGGGGTTCCCCTTCAACCGCGGCATGCGCATCGCCCTCAACTTCGCGCAGTACCGGCTGCTGCCCATCCATGGCGGCACGGCCGCCGAGCCCGAGCGCTACGAGTTCTTCGGCCACGGCGTCGTCGAGCTGTCGCGCCTGACCACCGGCAAGTCGATGCGCGAGGTCGAGGAGATGAAGATCCTGCTGGTCAACCTCGGCTACCCGGAGGCGGCGGTGCATCGCTTCTTCGCCCCGCTCGCCGCCGGCGACCACGACGTGGTCGACAAGCGCGAGGAGCGCCGGCGCTTCTACGCCTACATCAACCGCAACGGCAACCTGGTGAACGAGGGGATCATCGCCACCGAGCAGCTGATCTCGCGGCTGGCCGGCGAGGAGGCCGCCCAGCGCCTCTATCCGCTGCACTACGAGGGGCGCGACTACGTGGCCCTCGTCCTCGAGCTACCCGAGGGGCGCTGCCTCGCCGGGCTGCGCAAGCTTGGCATCGTCAAGCTCAAGGGCCTCGAGCCGCTGGCCGTCTACGAGCTGGTCGACGGCGGGGCGTTTCCCGCCGGCTTGCAGCCGCTGCCGGGAGCTGATCTCATGGCGGCGCTCGAGCGCCACTACGCCACCGCCCTGACGGAGGCGAGCTCGGCCTAGCCCACGCCGCCGGCGCCGCGTCCACCCGTGCAACGAGCCACCGAAACCGCCCTCTGGGAAAGCGACCTGCGCGGACTGCCGCCGCCACGGCGGGGCAAGGTGCGCGACGTCTACGACCTCGGTGACTCGCTGCTCATCGTCGCCTGCGACCGCATCTCGGCCTACGACCACGTCCTGCGGCCGGCGATCCCCGGCAAGGGCAAGATCCTCAACCAGCTGTCGAATTTTTGGTTCGGGCGGCTGGGCGGCAGGGTGGCCCATCATCTGCTCGCTACCGACCCCGCCGAATTCCCCGCCAAGCTGCGCGAGCATCGCGAGCAGCTCGCCGGGCGCGCCGTGCTGGTGCGCAAGGCGACGGTGGTGCCCTTCGAGTGCGTCGCCCGCGGCTACCTCGGCGGCAGCGCCTTCAAGGAGTACCAGCACGAGGGGCGGGCCTGCGGCATCCCGCTGCCCGCCGGCCTCGAGCGCGCCAGCCGGCTGCCCGAGCCCATCTTCACGCCCGCCACCAAGGCGGTCAGTGGGCACGACGAAAACATCACCTTCGAGACCATGGCGGCAGCCATTGGCGAGGCCATGGCGCGCCGCCTGCGGCACCTCACCGTCGAGCTCTACGGCGTGGCGGCCGCCCACGCGGCGACGCAGGGGCTGCTGCTAGCCGACACCAAGCTCGAGTTCGGCCTCGACGGCGACGAGCTGCTGCTCATCGACGAGGTCTTCACTCCCGACTCGTCGCGCTACTGGGAGGCCGCGGCCTGGCGGCCCGGCGTCGAGCCGGTCTCGTTCGACAAGCAGTTCGTGCGCAACTGGCTCGACGGCAGCGGCTGGGACCGCAAGTCGGCCCCGCCGCCGCTGCCCGCCGACGTCGTCGAGGGGACGCGCGCCCGCTACCTCGTGGCCTACCGCCGCCTCACCGGCGGCGAGCCGGAGCTGTGACCCCGGGCGACCGCCGCTGGCGGCTCGCCCTCGCCACCCTCTTCGTCGTCGGGCTGGCGCTGCGCATCGGTTTCGCGCGCGAGGTCGGCGACCTGCCCACCTTCCACTACCTGGTGGTGGACGCGGCGAGCTACGACCGCCTGGCGCGCGTCATCGCCGCCGGGCAGTGGCTGCCGCGCCAGCCTTTCTTCATGGCGCCGCTCTACCCCTACTTCCTGGCGGCGATCTATCGCCTCGCCGGCCCCAGTTACGACGCCGTGCGCGCCGTGCAGCTCTTGCTGTCGGCGCTGACGCCGGTGCTGGTGGCGCTCGCCACCGCCCGCCCCTTCGGCAGACGGGCCGGCGCCTTCGCCGGGGCGCTCGGCGCCGCCTACGGTCCGCTGGTTGCCTTCGCCCCGCTGCTGCTCAAGGAGACCCTCGCCATCTTCCTGGTGGCGACGGCCATGCCGCTGCTCGTGCGGTTCGTGAGCGGACCACCGGCGGAGACGGCCGAGCCGGAACGCTGGCTAGCCACCCTGCCGCTGGTGGTCGGGTTGCTGCTGGGCCTCGCGGCGCAGCTGCGCGAGAACCTCGTCCTGCTGCTGCCCGCCGCCTGTGTGGCGGCGGCGCTCGCCCGCCAGCAGCGCTG
>DASYUP010000157.1:0-2984 GCA_036001185.1 Thermoanaerobaculia bacterium | reverse complement strand
CTGTTCCGGAGTGAAGACCACCGCCCGTTCCTCGCCGGGCTTCAGCTCAACCGGCTGACTGAAGCGCACGCCCTCGATCTCGCCATCCACCACGGCCGCGATCGGTCGCGCCGCGGTGTTGCGCAGCTCGGCCCGCACCGTCAGGTCGGCGCGCCCCAGCGAGGGATCGACGAAGTGGGTGGTGACGAACGGATGGCGCAGCGATACCGGCCCGCTCGACAGCAGGTAGACGTCGCCCCACAGCCCCATGTCCTTGTCCGGCGGCGTCGGGTTCCAGTCCACCCAGTTGATGGCGAGGTCGGTGGGGGTAGGGGCGAAGGTCTCGACCGCCAGCACGTTCTTCTCGCCCGGCTGCAGCAGGCTCGTGGCGTCGAGCTCGTAGATGCGGTAGGCGCCGGCGACCTCGCCGGCACCTGCGAGCTGCCGTCCGTTGAGCCAGATGTTGGCCCGGTAGTTGATGCCGCCGAAGTGCAGCCAGGCCGTGCGGCCCGCGAAGTCGCGCGGCAGCGCGAACTCCTTGCGGTACCACCAGCCGCTCGCGTAGGGGCTGTCTGCCGGCATCGGCAGCAGGGTGTAGTTCTCACCCACCGGATAGGTGGTACCGGGGATCTGCCGCAGGTTCATGCCCACGTAGGGATCCGGGAGCTCTCCGGCGGCCACCTGCGCCGCCACCACTGTCGAGGGCACGGCGGTGCGGTACCACCCCTGTGGACGGTACTGCGGCGTCGAGAGCGTCGCGCCCTCCTCGCCCACTAGCCGCGCCGACTGCAGATCCCAGCCGTCGCGGAGGTCGAAGCGCGCGGGCGAAGCGGCCAGCGCCGCCGACGACCAGAGAGCGAGCGACAGCATGAGGAGGCGCGGAACGAAGCGCTTGACCTGGGGCATGGAGTCTCCCTCGGGGTACGCCGGTCAGGGTGGTGCCGAGGATATCGCCGCCGGGCCCACAGGCCGCGACCCGCCGAACGTCGTCGACGGCGCCTGCAGTAGGCTCACCGCCGTCGTAGACGCCCCTGTCGTCGTAGACCCCTTCCGGTGGAATCCAGCGAGGAGGCTTCATGCCCACGTCGCTCACAGCCCCGGCGCTTGCCGGCTTGCTCGCCCTGCTGCTCGCCGCCACCGACGCCCCGGCGCGCGCCGCCGCGGTGCCCACGCCCGAAAGCTTCCTCGGCTTCGCGCCCGGCGCCGACCGTCAGCTCGCCGCCTGGCCGCAGGTTCTCGCCTACCTGCGCGCCGTCGACGCCGCCTCCGACCGGGTGTCGATCGAGATCGCCGGGCGCTCCACCGACGGCAACGAGATGCCGGTGGTGGTGCTCACCTCGGCCGACAACCAGCTCCACCTCGACCGCTACCGCGAGATCGCCCGCCGCCTGGCCCATCCGCAGGGGCTCAGCGACGCCGAGGCGGCGGCGCTGGTCGACGAGGGCAAGGTGATCGCCCTCGTCACCTGCACCATCCACGCGAGCGAGGTCGGCGCCACGCAGATGGCGATGCGCTTCGTCTACGAGCTCGCCACCACCAGCGACCCCGACAAGCTGGCGTGGATGGACCAGGCGGTGCTGCTGCTCATGCCGTCGATCAATCCCGACGGCCAGGTGCTGGTCCGCGACTGGTACGAGAAGCAGAAGGGGACGCCCTACGAGGGCGGACCCATGCCGTGGCTCTACCACCACTACGTCGGCCACGACAACAACCGCGACTTCTACATGCTCACCCAGCAGGAGACGCGGGTCGTCAACGACGTCCTCTACCACCGCTGGTTCCCGCAGGCCTTCCTCGACGAACACCAGATGGGCAGCACGGGGCCGCGCATGTTCGTGCCGCCGCAGACCGACCCGCTGGCGCCGGAGGTGCACTCGCTGATCTTCCGGCAGGCGGATCTGCTGGGCACCAACATGGCGCGCCGGCTCGAGGAGGCCGGCAAGCTGGGCGTCGGGCAGGACATGATCTTCGACTCCTACTGGCCCGGCGGCACCCGCAACACCGCCTGGTGGAAGAACGTCACTGGGCTGCTCACCGAGGTCGCCAGTGCGCGCATCGCCACCCCCATCTTCATCGAGCCCGGCGAGCTGCGCGGCGGGCAGAAGGGGCTGCCCGAATACGGCCGCCGCTCCAACTTCCCATCGCCCTGGCCGGGTGGGTGGTGGCGCCTCGCCGACATCGTCGACTACGAGCGGATCGCCACCTGGGCCTACCTCGAGGAGCTGGCGGAAAACCGCCGCGACTTCCTGCGCAACGTCCGCACCATGGCCGCCGAGGCCATCGCCGCCGGCCAGGCGGGGCCGCCCTACGCCTGGGTGGTGGCGCCCGATCAGCACGACCCGGTGGCGGCCGCCAGGCTGGTGGACCTGCTGCTGCGGCACGGCGTGGAGGTGAGCCGGGCGGCGACACCGCTGCGGCTGGGCTTCGCCGAGTACCCAGCGGGCACGGTGGTGGTGCCGGCCGCCCAGGCCTATCGCGCCTTCCTCCTCACCATGCTGCGGCCGCAGCGTTACCCGGAGGTGCGGGGCTCCAACGGCGGCGACATCCTGGCCCCCTACGACGTGACCTCCTGGTCGCTGCCCATCTCGATGGGGGTCGAGGTGGTGGAGGCGGGGCAGCCGCTCGCTGGCGAGCTCGAGGCGATCACGGCGGCGCCGTGGCCTGGCGGTGAGGTTCCCGCCGCCGCTGGGGGCTGGGCGGTGTCGCATGCCGCGGATTCGGTGTATGCGTTGATGAACCGCCTGTTGGGCCGCCAGCCTGGGGGCGGGGACAAGCCCCGCCCCCACACCAGACGGGAAGGGAATCGCCACGACTCCAGGACGCAGCTCGCGTGGCTAGCGGCCGATGTCGCGGGCGCCGCGCGCGGCGACCTCTGGATCCCTCCTGGCGCGGCGACGCCCGCGGAGCTCACCCGTCTCGCCGCCGAGCTGCACGTGCCGGTCCGCGCGCTCGACGCGACGCCGACCGTTCCTCGCCACGCGGTGCGCGCCGCTCGCATCGCTCTC
>DASYUP010000156.1:0-4928 GCA_036001185.1 Thermoanaerobaculia bacterium | reverse complement strand
GGGGCAGCGGGTCGCCGTGGCGGGCCAGCGCCTCGCTGCCGGCGCTGTGGCGCTCCCACTCGAGGTCGGCGCCCGCGGCCTCCAGTACGCGACCGGTGGCGGCGGTGACCTCGGGGCCGATGCCGTCGCCGGGAATGAGGGTGATGGTGCGCGTCATAGGGCGCGAATCATCGCATGGCGGGGGGACCGAAAAGGGCTTGACAGCGCTTTCTGAAAGCGCTTACAGTCAGCTCAGTGTAAGCGGTTACACCCGCCATGCCCACGCAGCGTCCAGATCGCGCGTCGGAAGTCGAAGCGGCTGAGCCTGGCCGCACGCCCTCCATCTACGAGGTGGGGCGGCAGGCGGGGGTCTCGGTGGCCACGGTCTCGCGCGTCCTCAACGGCAAGGGCCCGGTGCGCACCGAGACTCGCCAGCGCGTGCTCGACGCCGTGGCGGCGCTCAACTACGTGCCGCACAGCGCGGCCCGCAGCCTGTCGACGCGCCGCACCATGTCGATCGGCGTCCTGCTACCCGACATGCACGGCGCCTTCTTCTCCGAGTTGGTGCGCGGCATCGACCTCGCGGCACGCGCCGCGGGGTACCACCTCCTCGTCTCCGGCTCGCACAGCGATCAGGCGGAAACGGCGGCCGTGCTGCAGGCGCTGCACGGCCGCGTCGACGGTCTCATCCTGATGACCCCCGCGCTCGGCGGCGGCGGCTCGCTGCGCGCCAGCCTGCCGCGGCGCGTGCCGGTCGTGCTGCTCAACGACCACGGCAACGGCGACGGCCACGACACGATGCGCATCGACAACCGGCACGGCGCCCGACTCGCCGTCGAGCACCTGCTGGCCCTCGGGCACCGCGCGGTGGCCTTCATCGCCGGCCCGCCGGACAACGCCGATGCGCTCGAGCGCCTGCGGGGCTACCGCCAGGCGCTGCGCTCCCACGGCATCGCCGCTCCGGCCCGCCTCGAGCTCGCCGGCGACTTCGCCGAGGAGTCGGGGGTGCGGGCCGGCGAGCGCATCGCCCGCCTCGACCCGCGGCCGACGGCGGTGTTCGCCGCCAACGATGCCATGGCGATCGGCTGCTTGGCGGCGCTGCGCGAGCACGGCCTCAACGTCCCCAAAGACGTCTCGCTCGTCGGCTTCGACGACATCCCCATCGCCCGCTACCTGACCCCGGCGTTGACCACCGTGCAAGTACCGATTGCCGAGCTCGGCCGTCAGGCCATGGCCCGCCTGCTCCACCGCATCGAGCGGCCGGCGGGCGGCCCGGCCGCGCACGCTGTCATCGCCCCCACCCTGGCCATTCGCGCCTCCGCGATCCCCGCGGGGCGCCTTGCCAAGCAGTCACGAACGACACGGAGGAAGAGCTCATGAGGAACTGGCGAGGGCGACTGACATGCGCCGTGGCGGTGACCTGCTTCCTGCTGCTGTCGGCAGCTGCGGTCGCCCAGTCCACGACGGCCACCATCCGCGGCCGGGTGACCGCGAAGGACAGCACCGCGGTTCCCGGCGCACAGATCCAAGCCGTCGGCACCACTACCGGCTTCGTGAAGGAGGTGACTGCCGGGGGCGACGGCAGCTTCCAGCTCGCCGGCCTGACCCCAGGCGAGTACACCATCGCCATCTCGGCCGAGGGGTTCCAGCCGCAGAACGAGACGCTCACCGTGCTCGTCGGGCAGAACCTCAGCGTGCGCTTCGTGATGACCGAGACCGCGGTGGTCAACGAGGAGATCGTGGTCATCGGCGAGCAGCCGGTCGAGATGAGGTCGGCCGAGGCGGCGACCAACGTCACCACCCGGCAGATCGAAAGCCTGCCGCAGGACAACCGCAACTTCCTCAACTTCGCCGCCCTCGCGCCGGGCGTGCACCTCTCCACCAACCCCGAGCGCAAGACGATCTCGAGCGACGCGCAGCCCGCCGAGCAGACCAACGTCTACATCGATGGCGTCAGCTACAAGAACGACGTGCTGCAGGGCGGCCTCGTGGGCCAGGACGCCAGCCGCGGCAACCCCTTCCCGCAAAACGCGGTGCAGGAGTTCCGCGTCATCACGCAGAACTACAGTGCCCAGTACGAGAAGGCCTCGTCGGCGATCATCACCGCGGTCACCAAATCGGGCGGCAACGACCTGCAGGGCCAGGCGTTCTGGTTCTACCAGCCGAAGTCGTGGGTGTCCGACCTCGAAAAGAACCCGCAGTTCCCGCAGGTGAGCACCAACAAGGACTACAAGCGCAACCAGCCGGGCCTCTCGCTCGGCGGGCCGATCATCAAGGACAAGCTGCACTTCTTCGTCTCCTACGAGCGCGACCGCGAGGAGGCGACACGACCGGTGACCCTCGGCAACGCTGCCTTCGCCAACCGCTTCGGGGGGTTCGTGGGCACCTTCAACAGCCCGTTCACCTCCAACCTCGGCTTCGCCAAGCTCTCCTGGCAGCCGGCCGGCAACCAGCTGGTCGACTGGAGCGCTACCTACCGCAAGGAGAACGAGATACGCGATTTCGGCAACGGCAGCACCTCGTTCCAGTCCGCCACTGACCTCGAGAACTGGGTCTACGGCTCGACGCTCCGCCACCAGTGGAACGGCAGCAACGCGCTGAATCAGGCCTCGTTGTCGTGGCAGGACTACGGCTGGAACCCGAAGCCTACGAATCCCGACCTCGTGGGCCTCAACTTCGAGGGGGTCATCCGCATCGGCGGCGGCAGCACGACGCAGAAGTTCGACCAGCGCCGCCTCGAGCTGCGCGACGACTACAACTTCGCCCCCTTCCAGGCCGGCGGCGACCATGCGGTGCAGGTGGGCGGCAACCTCGACCGCCTGCGCTACAACGTCGACAAGAGCCTCACCGGCAACCCGCAGTTCAACTTCCGCAACGACCCCGCCAACGGCTTCACCTTCGACGCGCCCTTCGAGGCGCAGTTCGGCTTCGGCAACCCCAAGCTGTCACTGAGCAACCGCGAGTACGGCGTCTACGGCCAGGACACCTGGGCAGTCAACCCGCGCCTGACCATCACCCTGGGCCTGCGCTGGGACTACGAGACCGACCAGCTCGACGAGGGTTACGTGACCCCCGCCAACATCGTCGCCGGCCTCACCGGCCACGTGGCATCGAGCTATTTCTCCAACGGCAGCAACCGCTCGCAGTACAAGAACGCCTGGCAGCCGCGCCTTGGCTTCTCGTATGACCTGCGCGGCGACGGCAAGTCGGTCGTCTTCGGCGGCGCCGGCCGTTACTACGACCGGCTCTTCCTCAACGCCACCCTCGACGAGCGCTACCGCTTGCAGTTCCCGGTCTACCGCATCGGCTTCTCGCCCGACGGACGCCCGGGTACCATCCAGTGGAACCCCTCGTACCTGAGCGTCGCCGGGCTGCACGCCTTGATCGCCTCCGGTGCCACGCGGCCCGAGCTCTTCCTGCTCAACAACGACACCAAGCCGCCCTACTCCGACCAGTTCAACATCGGCTACCGGCAGGCCCTGGGGAGCTGGATCGGCTCGCTGTCGTACAACCGGGTCCGCGGCCATCGCGGCTTCACCTGGCTGTCGGCGAGCGGCATCTGCTGCACGGCCTTCGTGCCCGGTTTCGGCAACGTCATCATCTCGGACCCGGACGGCAAGGAGTACTGGTACAGCGGCGTCTACCTCGCCCTCGACCGGCCCTACGCCAACAACTGGGGCGCGCACGTCGTGTGGACGCACGGCAAGGCGGAGCAGAACGGCAACGACCTCTTCAGCCTCGATTACCCGAGCGCCTCGCAGTACCCCCGCCACGAGGTGCCCGGCAGCGAGCGCGATCGCATCGTCGCCAGCGGCATCTTCGGCCTGCCCTGGGACCTCCACTTCGCCACCAACATCAGCCTGGGCACCGGCGAGGCCACCAACGTGCTCGACTTCTCGCAGGGCTTCAGCCTCGCCGACCGTCAGCGCACCCACCCGTTCGAGCGCTCCATCCGACCGCCCAAGACGTGGGGCTTCGCCGACCGCTCGGTGGACTTCCGGTTGGAGAAGAACTTCGTCATCGGCGGCGTGTCGCTCGGCGTCATCGGCGAGATGTTCAACGCCTTCAACTGGACGACCTTCGGTTGCCTGGCGAACTTCATCCCGCCAGAGGGCAATCCCACCTTCGGGCAGCCGACGTGCGTGAGCAACCTCGGCCGGCGCGAGCAGGTCGGCCTCAAGGTGAGCTTCTGATCCCCGCCTTCGCAGTGCGCTAGACGAGACTAGCGGCGGGCCCGGCGCCGGGCCCGCCACGACCTTTGCCCGCGCGTGCGCCCCCGATGCGCCGACCCTTCGTCGTCCTCGCTCTCGCCTTCGCTGCGCTCGCCTGCGCCGGCGCGCAGCGGGCTCAGGAGGTCGCACCCCGGCCGGCTTCCACCGTCGCCGTTCCGGCCGCCGAGTGGGCGCCCGCACCGGAACAGCTCGCCTTCCTCGGCGAGCTGCAGGAGCGCACCTTCCGCTACTTCTGGGAGCTCGCCGACCCGCACACCGGCCTCATCCCCGACCGCTGGCCCACCAGGTCGTTCGCTTCGGTCTCCGCCACCGGCTTCGGGCTCGTCGCTTATCCCATCGGCGTCGAGCACGGCTGGGTGACCCGGGCGCAGGCGCGGCAGCGGGTGCTCGCCACTCTCCGCTTCCTCTCGCAGGCGCCGCAGGGGCCGCGGCCGACCGGCGTCGCCGGCTATCAGGGGTTCTTCTACCACTTCCTCGACCCCGCCACCGGCCTGCGCTTCGAGAAGGTGGAGCTGTCGACCATCGACACCACCTTCCTGTTCGCCGGTGCGCTCCTCTGCGGCGAGTACTTTGCCGGCGACGACGCCGAGGAGCGCGAGATCCGCCGCCTCGCCGACGCGCTCTACGCGCGCGCCGACTGGACGGCGCAGCAGCCGCGGCCGCCGCGCGTCGGCATGGGGTGGCACCCGGAGAGCGGCTTCATCGCAGCCGACTGGC
>DASYUP010000155.1:0-4147 GCA_036001185.1 Thermoanaerobaculia bacterium | reverse complement strand
GCGGGTGCTCGAGTCGCGGGACCTGGCGATGACGCCGCACATCACGCGGCCAATCGACGACGAGGCCACGCCGGGCGAGCGCGACTTCCTGCTCTCCGGCGCGTACAACCTGGGCTTCCTCGGCATCGCCTTCAACGAGCGCACCCTGCCCTTCCTGGAATGGTGGCATCGCCGGCTGATGCGCGAATGCCTGCATGCGGTCGATCGCGGTCTGTTCGTCGATCAGCGCTGGATGGACCTCGCCCCTTCGCTGCTCGAGCGGGTGGCGCTGCTGCGCGAGCCGGGATGGAACGTCGCCTACTGGAACCTGGTGCACCGCCGCCTGGAGAAGCGCCAGGACGGCTGGTGGGTGGAGGGAACGCCGCTGCGGTTCTTCCACTTCAGCGGTTACCAGTTCGAGCGTCCGAGACAGATTTCCCGTTTCCAGGACCGCTTGACGCTGGAAGGGCGGCCGGACGTCGCGCCGCTGTTCGCCGACTATCGAGCGCGGCTGTTCACTGCCGGCCATGCCGACTTGCAGCGACACCCCTATGCCTACGGCGCTTTCGACAATGGCGAGGAGGTCACCCCGCAGCTGCGCTACCTGCTGCTGGAGGTCGACCCGCGCGCCGTGCGCTGGGCGGACCCCTTTGCCACCACCGGCAGCGACACGTTTTACGGCTGGCTGCAGTGCAGTGATGACGCGGGCGAAACCGTCTTCCTGCCGCGAGCGGCGGTAGCGCTTTGGGAGGCGCGCGGCGATCTCCGCCAGGCCTTCCCGTCGCTGCATGGCGCCAGCCGCGAGGGATTTGCCAATTGGCTGCTCCTCAGCAGCGCCGAGCACGGCCTATCCGAGGAGGTGCTCGGCCGTGTACGCGAATCCGTTCGTCCGCATCCGGGCACCTTGGAATGGCGACTCGAGACCATGCTGGCGCGGGTTTCGAAGTCGCTCACCGACCAGGGCTTCGTGACGTGCGACGGGCTGCAACCGGCCGATCTTCGAGCGCTGGCGGAGGAGGCGGACCTGGACAACCGCCAGCGCCCGATTCTGCCGCTGCTCGCCCTCATCCTGCACTTGACGCGAGCCGATCTGCGGCGGAGTTTCCCCGATCCGCTGGGCGGCGACCGCAGCCGCTTCGCCGCCTGGTTCGTTACCTTTGGCTGGTACGAGCACGCGCTGCCATGGGCCCTGGTCAGGCCGGTCTTGTCCACCCTTGGCGCTTTTCGCGCCCTGCGGGCGCTGGCTTGGATGGCGCGTGCCGCGCTGCGCTCCGGCTTCCGAAGGCGGACAGCACGCGCGATCCGCTGGGCGCTGGAGCCGGCGGCCTCGACCGAGCCCGGGCGCCGGGTGTCGGGTCGGGCACCCGAGGAGAGCGCGCCCTACGGCGTCAACGTCATTGGCTGGACGACGGCCCCGACCGGCGTCGGCGAAGCGTGCCGCAACAGCCTCGTCGCCCTCGGCGAAGCGGGTGTGCCGCACGCCGTCTGGAGCCTCGGCAGCCATGCGTTCGACGAGTGCAAGAGCATGGCCCGCGGCGGCAGCGGCCGACAGGGCGCGCCCTACGAGGTCGATCTGCTGCACGTCAATGCCGACATGATGCCCTTCGTCACCGCGCGCCTGCCGGCGTGGATCACGGCCTCGCGTCATCGCATCGGCTACTGGTTCTGGGAGCTCTCCTACTTTCCGCTCAGCTACGCCCCGTCTTTCGCGCATGTCGACGAGGTGTGGGCGCCGACGCGCTTTTGCCTCGATGCCTTCCTGCCGCTGTCGCCGGTGCCGGTGCGCTGGATGCGGCCGGCGGTGCCGCCGCGCGAGGCTGCGCCGAGATCACTCGCCGAGTGGGGAGTCCCGGACGGGCCCTTCGTGTTCTTCTTCGCCTTCGACGCCCGCAGCGTGCCGGAACGGAAGAACCCCCGCGGCCTGATCGCTGCTTTTGCCCGCGCCACGGCCCGCAGCGCGCGACCCCTGCACCTGCTGCTCAAGGTGAATCATGGCGAAGAGTCTCCCGACCTCCTCGCTCTCCTGCGCGAGGATGCGCGAGGGCTGCCTGTCACCATGCTCGACGCCACGCTGACGCGCCAGCTGATCGACGGAATGCTCGCTAGCTGCGACGCCTTCGTCTCCCTCCACCGCTCGGAGGGGCTCGGCCTGCCCATCATCGAAGCGATGCAGCTCGGCCGTCCGGTCATCGCCACCGGCTACGGCGGCTGCTGCGATTTCCTCGACGACTCGGTGGGCTGGGTGGTCGATCACACCCTGGTACCGCTGCGCGAGGCGCAAGGCCCCTATCCGCAGGGGGCGGTGTGGGCGGAGCCCGACCTCGAGCACGCGGCGGAGCTGATGCGCCAGGTGGCCGCCGACGCCGAGGCGCGGCGCCACAAGGCGGAGGCGGCCCGCCGGCGGGTGCACGAGCTGTATGCGCCGGCGGTGGCGGGGGCGCGGATGCGGCGGGAGCTGGATCGGATCCTGGCTGCGCGCACGGCAGGCGATGCGAGGAAGGCGACCGAGGAGCCTCCAGAGCCCGGATTCGACGAGCCGGTGGGGGCGCGGGGGCGCGATCGTCGATTGCCCGCACCGCCGTAACCGGCGCCGTCGGCATCGCTGGCGGAGAGAAGGGGCTGGCTGGTGCGGCAGCGATCTGTCAGATCTTAGGAACCCACGATGGGATCCGCGCTCGCGCAGCAGCGCGCCCAGCGCCCCGGTCGCCGCGCCGACGTCGAGCACGCAAGCCAAGGCCTGCACGTAGAATCCGTCGATCCGCAAAGGACTGCCCGGTTGACCGAGCCGCCGCGATGTCATACCACCACCGCGCCATCCTCTTCCTGCCCATCATCGAGTGGACCTTTCGGCGGCAGCGCCCACAGCAGCTCGCTCGCTGCTTCGCCCGCGCCGGCTGGCGGGTCTACTACCCTCGGTTGCGGCTGGCGGCGCAGGCCGAGCCGCCGCAGCTCGTCGAGAGCGGCATCTGGCAGCTGACACTCGCCGGCGACCCCGAGCTCGATCCCTACCAGCGCCCGCTGTCGGCAGCCGACGCCGCGAGCGCGCTGTCGTCGCTGCAAGGTCTGCCGCCGGCCCACGACCTGCGTGGCTGCTGGGTGGTGGCGCAGCTACCCGGCTGGCGGGCCCTCGCCGAGGCGGCGCGCGCGGCGTTCGGCGGCGCGCTGCTGTTCGACTGCATGGACGACTTCTCGAGCTTTGGCGACCACGCCGACCTCGGCAGCGAAGAGCGGGCGCTGGCCGTCGCCGCGGACCTGGTGACGGTCACTGCCGAGGCGCTCCACGCCAAGCTGGCGCCGGCGAGCCGGCGCTGCCGCATCGTCCGCAACGGCTGCGACCCCGAGCACTTCGGGCCGGCCATCGCCCGCCCGCGGCCGGGCAGGCGGCCGGTGGTGGGCTTCTTCGGCGGCATCCATGACTGGTTCGACGGTCCCCTGGTGGCCGCGCTGGCGCGGCGGCGGCCGGAGTGGAACTTCTGGCTGGTCGGCGACACCTATCGTGGCAACGTCGAGGAGCTGCGCGCTCTATCCAACGTCCGCTTCTGGGGCGAGCTCTCCTATGCCGGGCTGCCGCGGGTGGCGAGCTGGTTCGACGTCGGGCTCATCCCCTTCGTACGCACGCCTCTGACGCTAGCGACCAACCCGGTCAAGGTCTACGAGATGCTGGCCGCGGGCCTGCCGGTGGTGGCGGTCGACCTGCCCGAGCTGCGACCGCTGCAGCCGCTGGTGGCGCTGGGCGAGGGGGTCGACGAGCTCGAGGCCCTGCTCGCCGCCGCTCTCGCCGAGGAGCCGGTCCTACGTCAACGCCGCCGCGAGGTAGCGCTGCAGCACAGCTGGGTCGAGCGCTTCCTGGAGCTGCGCGCGGCGATGGCGGAGGCCGCTCCGCAGGTGGGGGCGGAGGTGGCGCTCGAGCCGGACGGCAGCGGTGAGGCGGTCTTCGACGCCGCGCTCGAGCCGGGGCGGCTGGGCCGTTCCGCCGCCGATCGCGACGAAGAGAACGCGCGCCTGCTGGCGCTGGCCGAGAGCCTCGTCGAGCAACGCGACCGGGTACACGCCGAGGCCGAGCGGCTCGCCGGCGAGCTGCAGCGCGTGGAGGGCGAGCGCCTGGCCGGCGAGCGCGCGCTGCACGCGATTCACACCAGCCGCAGCTGGCGAATCGCCACCGCCATGC
>DASYUP010000154.1:0-6729 GCA_036001185.1 Thermoanaerobaculia bacterium | reverse complement strand
GCGGCCCCCACCCGGCCCTGCGCCCCAACCAGCTACTCGCCTTCGCCCTCCGTCACGCCGTGCTCGACCGCGAGCGCTGGGCGCCGGTGCTGCAGGTCTGCGAGCGCGAGCTGCTGACGCCGGTCGGATTGCGCGCGCTGTCGCGGCAGCAGCCCGACTACAAGCCGCAGTACTTCGGCGACCTGCGCGCCCGCGACGCCGCCTACCACCAGGGCACCGTCTGGTCGTGGCTCATCGGCCCCCTCCTCGACTGCTGCCGGCGCGTCCACCCCCACGACGAGGCCCACGCGCGGCGCTACCTCGAGGGCCTAGTCGCCCACCTCGACGAGGCGTGCATCGGCTCGATCTCGGAGGTCTTCGACGCCGAGCCGCCCTCCACGCCGCGCGGTTGCATCGCCCAGGCTTGGGGGGTGGCGGAGCTGCTGCGCGGGTGGGTGCTCACCAGCGGAGCCGTAGCGGCGGTAGCGGAAACCGAGACCGTCTCCGCCGAACACTGACGGGATTGCGCGGAGGTCAGATCCCGCCGGGCGAGGCCATCACGGCGCCGGGCACGGCGGGGGTCGGTGCGCCCGGCGGCAGCGGTATCTCCCAGATCGACGCCAGTGCCCGCCGGAAGTTGCCGCCCAGCACTCCCGCCACGTCGGCGGGGAGCCAGCCGCGGCGCAGCAAGCCCTCGACCACCTCGAAGGTCCGCCGCTCCGGGACGAGGCCGCGAATGGCGTAGGCGGGCCGCACCCGGCCGGTGCGCGGGTCGCGCGAATCGACGTCGGTGTCGCTGCCCAGGCCCACGTGCTCGGGGCCGGCGACGCGCGCGACGTGATCGAAGTGATCGAGCAGATCCTCGAGCGTCGGCGCCTCGGACTGCCTGACGAAGGCACGCACGGCGGTGATCCCCATGACCCCGCCGCGCGCCGCCATGGCCCGCAGCACGGCGTCGGACTTGCAACGCGGGTGGCCCACCAGCGCGCGGCAGTTGGAGTGGGTGATCAGCACCGGCTTCTTCGAGGCGATGAAGGCGTCGAGGGTTGTGCGCTCGCCGCAGTGGGAGACGTCGACCACCATGCCGAGGCGGTTCATCGCCGCCACCACCTCGCCGCCGAAGAGGGTGAGCCCGAAGTCGGTCGCCTGGCAGCCGCCGCCGAGACGATTGCGCGCGTTGTAGGTGAGCTGCGAGACCCGCTGGCCGCGCCGGTAGAACTCCGCCACGTCGGCGACGCTCTGGAAGTGATCGGAGTTCTGGAAGCCGAGGATGAGGCCGATGCGGCCCTCGGCCTTGGCGCGGGCGAGGTCGGCCGCCGAGCCGACGCGCACGAAGTAGCCGGGATAGGTGGCGATCAGGCGGTCCCATCCCGAAAGCCAGCGGCGCACCGCGGCGCCGGCGTCGGGCTGGTTGGGATCGACCGCCGGGTGGAAGACGTCGACGCCCGAGGCGCGCAGGCGCTCGAAGTCGGCCTCGCGGAAGCTGCCAGGCTCGCGCTGCCAGCGGGCGAGACGCGACCAGTCGAGGGTCAGCAGCCCCAGCATGTCGATCACCATCGCCTGGCGGACAAGATCGACGGCGCGGACGGAGCGCAGCGGACCGCCCCCGGGGGCGCCGTCCTGCGCGAAGACGCGGCAACGCCCTAGGTTTAGCATCGGCGCAGCAAAGGCCCCGGCCCCGGCCATCACCACGCCCCGGAGGAAGCGGCGGCGGTCCATCAAGTTGTCGGAACGACAACATGATCGCACGCCGCCGCCCGGCTGCAAAGGGTGATCTGCAGGCTGTGGTCAGGTCAGCCAGCCCGCGCGCTCACTCCCGTAGCGTCTCGAGCGGGCTCACCCGCGTCGCCTGCCGCGCCGGCCACCAGCCCGCGAGGACGGCGGCGAGGGCCAGGCAGCTCGCCGCCGCCAGCAGCGTCGCCGGGTCGGCAGGCTCGACGCCGTAGAGCAACCCGCGCAGCGTGCGGCCGGCGAGCAGCGCCACCACCAGCCCGAGGACGAGGCCGCCGCCGCAGAGCAGCGCCGCGCGGCCGACGATCGTCTGCACCACGTCGCCGGCGCCGGCGCCGAGCGCCAGCCGAATGCCGATCTCGCGCCGCCGCTGCGCCACCAGGAAGGCGATGAGGCCATAGACACCCACCGTGGCGAGCACCAGGGCCAGCACCGCGAAGGTCGCCAGCAGCACCATCAGCAGCCGCTCGCGCGCGCTCCCCTCCTGCACCATGCCGGCGAGCGTGCGCGCGTCGTAGAGCGGCAGGTCGGGGTCGAGCTCGCCGACGGCCCGCCGCACCACCGGCAGCAGGGCGCTGGGATCGCCGACGGCGGCGCGCAACACCAGTGTCGGGGTGCGCAGAGGCAGTCCCGGGTGACCCATGAGCTCCTGGCGCAACGGCAGGAAGACCTCCATCGGCGCCGGCCGACCCAAGCCGTCCACCTTTTCGTCGGCGACGACGCCGACGATGGTGCGCCAGAGCGGCCGCTCGTAGCTGTCCGACTGCAGGCCGATGTGCTTCCCCACCGGGTCCACCCCCGGGAAGGCGCGGCGGGCCAGCGTGGCGTTGACCACCACCACCGGCGCCGCGCGCTCGTCGTCGCCATCACGGAAGCCCGGCCCCGAGAGCCGGCGCACGCCGAGGGCTGCGAAGTAGCCCGGGGTGACGATCCGGCGGTTGAAGTCGACCAGCTCGGCGGTCGCCGGCCGGCCCTCGACGATGAAGTCCGAGGTCCATTGCGACTGCTCCAGCGCCAGGCTGCTAACCAGCTCGGCGGCGGCCACGCCGGGCAGCGCCCGCACCCGCGCGAGCAGCCGGCGGTGCATCTGCTCGACCGCGGCGTTGTCGGCATAACGGGCTGCCGGCAGGTCGTAGGAGACCGCCACCCGTCCCCGCGGCTCGAAGCCGGCGTCGACGTGCAACAGCTCGGTGAGGCTGCGGATGGCTAGGCCGGCGCCGGCCACCAGCACCGTCGCCATCGCCACCTCGGCGAGCATCAGCCAGCCGCGGCTGCGCAGCAGCTCACGATCACCGGTGGCCCCCCGCCCCTCGCCGCGCATCGCCGCCGCCGGCGCCACGGCAGCGGCGCGCAACCCGGGCCCGACGCCGAACACCAGGCCGGTGGCGAGGATGACGAGCAGCGCCACGCCGAGCACTCCCCCGTCGACGCCCACCTCGGCGTGGCGCGGCAGCGTCTCGCCAGCGAGCGCCACCAGCAGCCGCGTGCCGGCGAAGCCGAGGGCGGTACCCAGCGCCCCGCCGACGCTCGCCAGCAGCAGGCTCTCGGTGAGCAGCTGGCGCACCAGCCGCGAGCGCGCCGCGCCCAGCGCGCTGCGCACCGACAGCTCGCGGGTGCGCACGCTGGCGCGGGCGAACAGCAGGCTCGCCACGTTGGCGCAGGCCACCAACAGCAGCAGCACGACAGCGCCGAGCAACACCAGCAGCCGCTGCTTGGCCTCGCCCACCACCCATTCGCGCAGCGGCGTCAGCCCGGCGCCGCTGGAGAGGTCCATCTCGGCATGCTCGCGCGACAGCCGCACGGCGAGCTGCCGCAGCTCGCTCGCGGCAGCGCCGGCAGAGACGCCGGGCGCCAGGCGGGCAATCGGCTTGACGTAGTGGGCGATGCGGAACCAGGGAAGGGCGCGAAAACGCGGATACCACTCGAACGGCACCCAGAGATCGAGCCCCGGCTGCGGGAAGCCGAACCCCGCCGGCGCCACCCCGACGATGGTGTGCGGCGCGCCGTCGAGCTCGAGGCGGCGGCCGATCACTCCGGCAGCGCCGCCGAAGCGCCGCTGCCAGAGCTCGTGGCTGATGATCGCCACGCGCTCGCCGCTGGCCCACTGCTCGTCGCGCCGGAAGTCGCGGCCGAGGGCCAGCTTCACCCCCAGCACGGAGAAGAACGGCGCCACCACGTTGACCCCGCCGACCCGCTCGGCCCGGCTGGCCCCGCCACCGCCACCGAGCGCCCAGCCGGTGGGCCAGCTGTGCCCGGTGATTCCGCCGCCGAACGACCGCAGCTGCTCCCGCCAGTCGAGCAGGTTCGCCGGCGAGGCCTGCGCCTGCTCCCAGCCGCGCTGCGGCTCACTCTCCCACAGCGCCACCAGCCGCTCGGGCTGCGGGAACGGTAGTGGCGACACCAGCACCGAGCGCACGATCGGCACGATGGCCGCGACCCCGGCGACGCCCAGCGCGACCATCACCAGCACCGTAGCGGTGAACGCCGGCGCCCGCCGCAGCGACCGCGCCGCCCAGCGCAGGTCGCGCAGGGTCGTCTCCAACCAGGGGATGCCGCGCTCGTCGCGGCTCGCTTCCCGCAGCGCGTCGACGGCGCCGAACTCGCGACGCGCCGCCGCCCGCGCCTCCTCGGCCCCCATCCCCTGCGCCGCGTGTCGCGACGCCGCCATCTCGAGGTGAAAGCGAACCTCCTCGTCGTCGTCGCGCTCCAGGGCGGCGCGGCCGAAGAGGGTGCGCAGGCGGAAGCCGGCGCTGCGCCAGGCGGCGCCGAGAGTCGCGATCCGCGCTCCCCAGCGACGGCTCACGCCGGCACCTCCAGGACTCGCGCTACCGCGGCGGCGAACTTCTTCCAGGTCTCGGTCTCGTCGGCGAGGCGCCGCCCGCCGGCGCGCGTCAGCTCGTAGTAACGGGCGCGGCGGTTGTTTTCCGACGCCCCCCATCGGGAGCGGATCCACCCCTGTCGCTCGAGGCGGTGCACCGCCGGGTAGAGAGAGCCCTGCTGCACCTGGAGCGCCTCGGAAGACATCTGCGCCAGGCGTTGCGCGATGCCCCAGCCGTGCATGGCGCCGTGGGCGAGGGCCTTGAGGATGAGGAGGTCGAGGGTGCCCTGGAGGAGATCGGCGCGGGGGTCCTCAGGCATGGCTGGCCTCGCTGTCTTGCTTAGATCGCCTACTTCCCTAGATCGTCTACAGGAAGAGTATCCCTTTCTCCTGTAGACAGTCAAGGGGAGGAGCCGGCGCGGCGCAGCCAACGCCCTCGCGGCCTCGGCGGCGAGCACGCTAGAGTAGCGGGCCGGTGTTCGCCCCCGGCGGCCCCACCCTCGGCGAGTTGGCGAGACAGGCGCTCTCGTCGACCCGCCGCGGCTACGACCTGCTCGCCCCCAAGTTCGACCGCACCCCGTTTCGCACGCCCGACTGGCTGCTCGACGCCGTGGCGCCGGAGCTGGGAGCGCCGGCGAGCATCGCGCGCGGCATCGACCTGTGCTGCGGTACGGGAGCAGCGCTGCGGGTGTTGCGGCCGCTGTGCCGGGAGCTCGTTGTGGGGGTGGATTTCAGTTTCGGCATGTTGGTGGAGGCGCGACGCCGTGTGCAAGCGGCCGCACCGTTGAATCCCGCAGCACGGGCGGGGGCAAGCCCCGCCCCTACATCGGAGGGGATCGATGGCGGTCGGTCGTGGACCGCGGAGGCGCCGCGTCTCCTCCTCGTGCAGCAGGACGTGCTCACTTCCGGCCTCACGACCACCTTTGATCTCGCCGTCATCTTCGGCGCCCTCGGCCACCTGCGGCCACGCGATCAGCACGCCTTTCTCGCCGCGGCATACCGTCTGCTCCTTCCCGGCGGGCGTCTGGTTTTCGTGACAGGTCCGACGCCGCCATTCTGGGCGCCGGCGTTCTGGGCGGCAGCGGCGTTCGACGTCACCATGTGGGTACGCAACGTCATCTGGCGGCCGCCGTTCGTCATGTACTACCTGTCGTGGCCGCTGCGGCGCACGCTGCGGCTACTGCGCGAGACCGGCTTCGACGTGGCGACGCGCCCGCTATCCCTGCGCGGCAGACCGTTGCGGCTGCGACTGGTCATGGCCCGTCGCTAGAGCGGGAACGCTCCTCGCATGCACCGCGCCGCTCGCCGCCTCCCTCTCGGCCTCGCCGCTCTCGCCCTGCTCCTCGTCGCCGCGGCGCCGTCCCGGCGCCCGCCCACCCCGCTGCCGCCCTACGAACAGAGCATCGAGGTGGTGGAGACCTCGGTGCTGGTCACGCCGCCGCCCCTGCGGCGCGCACCGGCGCTGGACGAGTGGCGGCTGCTGGAAAACGGCGTCCCGCGCACGGTCGAGCGGGTGGAGGAGTTGGTCGGCGATGCCTGGGAGCTGGCGATCTGGGTCGACGGGCCGCTGTGCGACCAGCGGGCGCTGTCGCGCACGCTGCTCGGGCTCGCCTTCCAGGCCGAGGCCCTCACGCGCGCCGGCAGCGTGCGCGTGGTGGTGGCCGACCCCGAGCCGCGCACCGTGCTGGCGGCGACGCGCGAGCCGCGGGTCCTGGTGCGCGCGCTCGCCGAGCTGTCGCCGCAGTCGCTGTGCAGCGGCGAGCCCGACGCGCTGTTGTGGCAGGCGCGGGGGATGCCGCGCGCCACCGCGGCAGGGACCAACGGTGCGCGGCCGGCGACGCAGCCCGCCACACGGGAGGGCGCCGCCACCGCGCTGGCGGCGCTGCGAACGCTGGTGGAGCGGCGCGCGAGTGTCATCGCCAACGGCGCCGGCGGCTGCCAGGCGAGCGCCGGCTGCGCGCTGCTGCTGATCGCTCACGGCTATCCGCTCGACGCCGACATGCGCCTTCCCGCCGAGCTGCGCCCGGCCGCCGACGACGGCCTCGGCAACGCGCTGAGCGCCGCCACCGAGGACCTCGCCCGCCGGCTCGCCGTGGCGCGCTGGCTCGTTCTCGCGCTCCCCTTCGCGCCGCCGCCGCCGGTGGGCGAGGACGACGAGGCGCACCGCACCCTGCCCCGCGAGGCGCGACCGGGCCCGGAGC
>DASYUP010000153.1:0-1990 GCA_036001185.1 Thermoanaerobaculia bacterium | reverse complement strand
TAGCCCTTCAAGGCGCCGAAGCCCAGCGAGCCTTCCCAGTCCTGGGTGCCGATGAGCATCTTGTCGCGCTGCAGCGGGAGGACGACCTCCAGGAAGCTGTAGAGCTCGGGCCGGCGGTCGGTCTCCTCGCGCCACCGCCAGCGCAGCTGCCCTTCGACGTCGCCCAGCCCTGATTCCGAGAAGCGTGCAGGCAGCGTGCTGGGATCGTCGGGGCTCTTCTCGAAGGTGGTGCTGGCGTGCAGCGCCCCCTCGAGCTCGATCGCCAGCCGCGGCGAGATGCCGTAGGCGAGGTAGAGGAGCGACTCCCTCTCGACCAGGCGGCCGAGGAAGTCCTTCTCGCCCACCGCGCCCAACTCGCTGGGGTGGTACTCGAAGCGCGGCGTGCGGGTGTACTCGTAGAACGGGTAGACGAGGAGCTGCTCCGGCTCGACGTAGGTGCCGAACTGCGACATCGGGATCCCCGTGCCGCGATCGGCCAGGTAGGGGGGGAGCTCGGCCGCGGGCAGGGTGGTGGCGCCTGCCAGCAGGATGGCCAGCGCCGGCAGCAGCCGGCGGGCGAGAAGGGATGGCGAGGAGCGGCGAGAGCGCGAGTCGATCACACACATGACGGGGCCTCCGGCGTGGCGGCGAGCAAGTGAGGGAGCCAACCGCGGACCGCGGTCTTCACAAGCCCTTGGATGCGCCTGGCGGCCACATCCTTCGCGCGCTCAGCGCGCGAAGCACACCCTTCGCGCGCTCAGCGCGCGGGCTCACCAGATCCCCCGCTCCTCCCACTCGTCGCCCAGGCAGATGCCGATGTCGCGCGCCGTCTTCACGGTGTCGCAGTCGAGCGGCACGGTGTTGAGCTTGGAGATGACCTCCGCGAGCGGCACGGTCTTGATGACCGGCGGGTCGAGGGCGACCATCACCGAGGAGCCGCCGGCGGCGACCACCTGCACGGCGGCGGCGCCGAAGCGCTGGGCGACGATACGGTCGAACGCGCTGGGGCTGCCGCCGCGCTGCAGGTGGCCGAGCACCAGGTTCCGGGCCTCCTTGCCGGTGCACTCCTCGATCTGGGCGGCGACCATCTCGCCGACGCCGCCCAGCCGCGCCTCGCGCCCTTTCTGGTGCTCCTGGAAGACCATCTCGCCGCCCAGCGGACGGGCTCCCTCCGCGACGACGACGATGCTGAAGTGGCGCCCGAGCGCCTCGCGCTCCATGATCTTGCGGCACACCGCCTGGATGTCGAAGGGGATCTCGGGGATGAGGATGATGTCGGCGGTCGAGGCGATGCCGGCGTGGAGGGCGATCCACCCGGCGTAGCGCCCCATCAGCTCGACGGTGAACACCCGCTCGTGCGCCTCGGCGGTGGAGTGCAGGCGGTCGATGGCCTCGGTGGCCACCGACACCGCGGTATCGAAGCCGAAGGTGAGCACGGTGCCCCAGAGGTCGTTGTCGATGGACTTGGGGACGCCGACGACGGGCACGCCTTTCTGCGCCAGCTGGTGGGCGATGCGCATCGAGCCGTCGCCGCCGATGGCGATCAGGGCGTCGATGCCGAGGCGGTTGAAGTTGGTGACCACCTCGTCGGAGCGGTCGATGAGGGTGACCTCGCCGCTGGGCAGCTTGAGCGGCCAGCAGAAGGGATCGCCGCGGTTGGTGCTGCCGAGGATGCTGCCGCCAACGGGGGTGATGCCGCGCACCGACTCGCGGTCGAGCTGGGTGATGCGGGTGATGTCGAGCAGCCCCTCGTAGCCGCGGCGGATGCCGAGCACCTCCCAGCCGCGGCGGCGGGCGGCGAGGACGGCGGCGCGCACCACCGCGTTGAGGCCGGGGGCGTCGCCGCCCCCGGTGTTGATGGCGATGCGGCGGATGCGGGGAGCCACGTGGCGATGATAGCGAGGTAGCCGAGGATAGTGCTCGCAACCGCAGGGGCCTCTTGTGTAGGGGCGGGGCTTGTCCCAGCCCGTCTTTGTGCGCGACCGTGGCGGCGGTGAGATGTCGAGAGGAG
>DASYUP010000152.1:0-5277 GCA_036001185.1 Thermoanaerobaculia bacterium | reverse complement strand
CGCTCCGCGCGGCCGGGAGCCCTCCCCCCGCGCGCCCACTCCGCCCGGCGTCCCCTCGCGCCGGCGTCTACTCGCCCATGGTGCCCTGCCAGGCGAGGGCTTGCACCAGCTGGCGCGACGCCTCTTCCAGGTTGTCCTGCTGGTAGAGGCTGCCGCCGACGAGAAAGATGGTGTCGGGGCCGTAGCGCGCCGCCCAGCGCGGCAAGGTCTGCACCTGCACGCCGCCGCCGGCCACCGGGAAGGCCGGTCGCACGCCGTCGAGGGGCCGCCGCAGGCGGTGGTTGATCGCCTCGCAGGTCTCGACCGTGACTGGGAAGCGGCCGCCCGGGTTGACGTAGATGACGCCGTCGGCGCCCAGCAGCCGCAGCAGGTCGCCGAGCACGACCTCCGGGGCGATGCCGTGGGCGCGGCCGAAGAGGGTACCGGACCAGGTGGGGTGGGCGAGCAGCACCAGCCCCGAGCTCTGGGCGAGCCAGCGCAGGACGTCGAGGCCGAGCACGAACGGCGACACCAGCGCCCCGCGCACCCCCTCGCGGCGCAGCAGCTGCAACCGCGCCGGCAGCTGGTCGATGGGGCCGGTGAGGTGAGGCAGGTAGAGGCTCGTGGTGCCGGTCTGCTCCGCCGCCAGCCGGACCGCCGCCTGGCAGCGCGCCACGCGATCGGCGAACGGTGCCGTCGTCTGGTCGCCGAGGCCATGGTCGTCCTTGATGAGGTCGACGCCGCCGCGAGCGAAGGCGGCCGCCAGGCTCGCCAGCTCGCGGCTGGTGAGGCCGATCGGCTTGAGCGCCGTGCACAGCAGCGCGCGTCCAGCCGCCTGGGGGAGCAATGCGCGGATGCCGGCGATGCCGTGCGCCGGCCCCGGCAGCACGCCGCGCAGCGAGCGCGGCCAGCCGACGTCGACCACCCGCACACCCGCCAGCAGCGAGACGTTGCCGAACAGCACGTTGAGCAGCTGCGGCACCTCGCCGCCGACGATCTCGGCCGCGTAGGAAATCGTGGCGCGCCACCGTCGCTTGCCCAGCCGCTCCATCCCCTCGAGGTGACCCACCACCGCCCGCTGCAGCGCCGCCGGCACGCATGCCGCCGGCAGCTCGACCGTCTGCTCGAAGGCGATGTCGCGGGCGCGCGCGAAGGCGTCCTGGTCGTGGTCGCAGACGAGCTCGTAGGTGACGACGAGGCGGTCGTCGGGGGTGGCGGCCGGGGTCTCGGGAGACACCGGCGGCAGCCTAACAGCCGGTGGTGCCGCCACCACGAGTGCGAACAAGCCCCGCCACTACCGGCGAGTCGTCACGACGGCAGGGCTCAGAACGAACCCGACGTCGATGGTCGGTTTCCTCCAGCGTGAGCGGGCCTACTCCGCCCGCCCCGCTCACACCGCGAAGTACTTGGCGTCCGGGTGGTGGAAGACGAGCGCCGACACCGCCGCCTCGGGGTCCATCATGTCCCCCTCGGTGAGCTGCACGCCGATCTCCTCCGGGGCGAGGGCGGCAAAGAGCTGCCGCTGGCCGGCGAGGTCGGGGCACGCGGGGTAGCCGAAGCTGTAGCGCCGGCCGCGGTAGCGCGCCGCGAAACGATCGCCAGGGGTGAGCTCCGGCGGATCGGCGAGCCCCCAGGCCGCCCGCAGCTTCATGTGCAGCCACTCGGCAGCGGCCTCGGCCGACTCCAGCGCCAGCGCCGCCCAGCCGTGGCTCTTGAGGTATTCGCCCGCCTCCTTCCACGCCTCGGCCCGCGCGCGCACCCCCTTGCCGGCGGTGGTGACGAAGAGCGCCACGTGGTCGCCCGGCACCACGTAGTCGGCGAGGCAGAGCCGCTCGCCCGAGGGCTGGCGCGGCAGCTCCCACTCGGCGACCAGGGCGCCGCTCTGCGGATGCAGCAGCCGCAGACGCTCGCCCGCCGCCTCGGCGGGAAAGAAGCGCCAGGCCGCCTTGACCTCCATCTCACCGCCAGCGGCGAGCGCCTTGAGCTCGTCGACCACCGACTGCACCATGAGGAACTTGGCGTCCTGCGCCTCGGCGAGCTTCCTCACCGTGCCCTTCAAGCCGAAGTACTTGCTGTAGAGCATCTGGTGGTTGAGCTGCGCCCAGATGTCCCTGAGCGCCGGCGTCTCGACGTGGCGCTCGAGGTCGGGCGGCGGCGGCGGCGCCACGTCGCGCCGCACGCTGGACACCCCTGCCTCCGCGGTCCGGCAGGCTGCCGCCTTCTCCGCCGCCACCAGGAGGTCGGCCTCGCGCAGCCGCTCCACCTCCGCCTCGAGCCCCGGCCGCTTGGCGCCGTCGAGGATGCGGTCGACCAGCTCGAGCCCGTGCATGGCGTCCTTGGCGTAGGTGCAGAAGCCGTTGTAGGCGGCGGCGATCTTCTGGTGGGTGAAGCGGCGGGTGAGCGCCGCGCCGCCCACCAGCAGCGGAGTGTCGACGCCGACCGCGGCGAGGTCGCCGGCGGTGACCACCATCTGCTGGGCGCTCTTCACCAGCAGGCCCGACAGGCCGATGACGTCGGGCTGATGCTCGCGCGCCGCCTGGATGAGCTGCTCGCTCGGCACCTTGATGCCGAGGTTCACCACCTTGTAGCCGTTGTTGCTGAGGATGATGTCCACCAGGTTCTTGCCGATGTCGTGGACGTCCCCCTTGACGGTGGCGAGCAGCACCTTGCCGCGGCCGTTGCCATCCTTCTTCTCCATGTGCGGCTCGAGGTAGGAGACGGCCGCCTTCATCACCTCGGCGCTCTGCAGCACCTCGGCGACGATGAGCTGGTTGGAGTTGAACAGCTTGCCCACCTCGTCCATGCCGGCGAGCAGCGGCCCGTTGATGATGTCGAGCGGCTCGGGCCAGCGCCGCAGCGCCTCGCCGAGGTCCTCCTCGAGCCCCACCTTGCTGCCCTCGACGACGGCGCGAGCGAGCCGCTGCTCGAGCGGCAGCGCGGCGCGTGGCGGCCGCCCCGCGGTCGGCCCGCGGCCGCGGAAGTGCTCGGTGAAGGCGGCCACCGCCGCCTCGCCCGCCGCCTTGTCGCCGGGCACCAGCGCCAACAGGGCCTCGGCTAGCGCCCGCTCGTCGTCGGAGATCTCGGCGTAGCGCGCCAGCCGCTCGCTGTTGACGATCGCCGCGTCGAGCCCGGCCTGCGTGCAGTGGTAGAGGAAGACCGAGTTGAGCACCTCGCGGCCGGACGCCGGCAGGCCGAAGCTGACGTTGGAGATGCCGAGGATGGTGCGGGTGTCGGGCAGCTCGCGCTTGATCGCCCGCACCGCCTCGATGGTGGCGCCCGCCGAGCCCAGGTAGGTCTCGTCACCGGTGGCACAGGGGAAGACCAGCGGATCCCACCAGAGGTCCTCGGCGCGCATGCCGAAGTCCTCGGTGAGGATGCGGAAGCTGCGCTGGGCAACCTCGAGCTTGCGCTGGGCGGAAACCGCCATCCCCTGTTCGTCGATGCAGCCCACCACCAGCGCCGCGCCGTAGCGGCGGGCGAGCGGCACCACCTTCTTGAAGCGCTCGAGGCCGTCCTCGAGGTTCACCGAGTTGAGCACCGCCTTGCCCTGGCAGTAGGTGAGGGCGCGCTCCATCACCGCCGCGTCGGTGGAATCGATCATCAGCGGCACCTTGACCAGGCGCACCAGGCGGTCGAGGAAGCGCTCGACGTCGATGGTCTCGTCGCGGTCGGGGTCCTGCAGGCAGACGTCGAGGATCTGGCCGCCGCCGCGCACCTGGGCGCGCCCGACCTCGGCCGCCTGCTCCCACTCCCCCGCCGCCACCAGCTCCTTGAACTTGCGGCTGCCCAGAACGTTCGTGCGCTCGCCGACGAGCAGCGGACGGTTGTCGGCAGTGAGCTCGACCGCCTCGATGCCGGAGACCAGGCAGCGGCTGTGCTCCGGCAGCCGCCGCGGCCGCCGGCCCTGCACCAGCTCGGCGAGCGCGGCGACGTGGCCGTCGTGGGTGCCGCAGCAGCCGCCGACGAGGTTGAGCCAGCCGCGCTCGACGAAGTCGCCCAGCACGCGCCGGAAGTCGGCCGGCGACTCGTGGTACTTGCCGTCCTCGTCGGGCAGACCGGCGTTGGGCACGCAGGCGGTGCGCGTGCGCACCAGCTCGGAGAGCGTGCGCACGTGGTCGCGCATCAGCTCGGGGCCGGTGGCGCAGTTGAGGCCGACGTAGAGGAGGTCGGCGTGCGCCACCGACACCGCCAGCGCCTCGGCGTCCTGGCCGGCGAGCATGGTGCCGGAAGTCTCGATGGTCACCGACAGGGCAACGGGCAAACGCCAGCCGGCCTCGGCGAAGGCGTCCTCGATGCCGAGCAGGCCGGCCTTGACGTTGCGGGTGTCCTGCTGGGTCTCGAGCAGCAGATAGTCGGTGCCGCCGGACATCAACCCGAGGGCTTGCACGCGGAAGTGATCGCGCAGCGCCTCGAAGGTGACGCCGCCGGTGACCGAGATGGCCTTGGTGGTCGGCCCCATGCTGCCGCAGACGAAGCGCAGCCGGCCGGGGCGATCGTGGCGGACGCAGGCCTCGCGGGCGAGCGAGGCGGCGGCGCGGTTGATATCGAAGGCGTAGTCGGCGAGGTCGTATTCGGCGAGCACCAGCGCCGTGCCGCCGAAGGTGTTGGTCTCGACGACGTCAGCGCCGGCGGCCAGGTAGGTCTCGTGAAGGGTGTCGACGGCGTCGGGGCGGGTGAGGTTGAGCACCTCGTTGCACCCCTCGAGCTCGGGGCCGCCGAAGTCGTCGGCGGTGAGGTCGAGGCGCTGAAGGGCGGTGCCGGTGGCGCCATCCATGACCAGCACGCGCTCGTCGAAGGCCTGCAGCAGCGCGTGGGTGCGCGCCTCGCGGTCGGGCGGCAGGGCAGGGATGTCGAGGGGCGCGGCAGCACCGAGCTCGCGGGGGGAAGGTGCGTTGGTCGCCATAAACGAAACCCGCTCCAAGGAAGGCATTGGAGCGGGTCCTTTCCCCCCGGACAGTTGTTTGTCGCCGACGACCGGCGACCGCATCCCCGCTGCTCACTGCAGGAGCGCGGGAGGGCACCTTGGGTGTCCGCCCCAGGTTGCCGAGCCCGGCTGGTGGCCGGACCGCTCCAAATGCGTGAACAGCTTACGGGGAGGGGTGGGGGTTGTCAAACGGCGGCCGTGGCCGCCGTCACGCCACCCCGCCCGCGACGCCCTGCGGCTTCAACCCGTTCAGCACCCGCTTCACCGCCGTGGCGCTCTGCATGATGTAGAAGTGCACCGCCGGGGCGCCCCTCTCCAGCAGCTCGCGCACCTGGCCGGTGGCCCACTCGACGCCCACGTCCAGCGTGCGCTCG
>DASYUP010000151.1:0-13720 GCA_036001185.1 Thermoanaerobaculia bacterium | reverse complement strand
GACAACGTTTTCGGCGATCGTACCGTAGGAGCCGCGAACCGCTGTGGCGCGCCCTACGCTGACAAGAGCTCGCGGAGCGCCGCCGCGAGGCGCTCGTACTGCGCCGGCTCGTTGTAGAGCTGGGCCGAGATGCGCAGGAGGCGGCTCTTTGCGCCGGGCGAGCGCATCACCGGCACCTCGATGTGGAAGCGGGCGAGCAGCTCGACCTGCAGCGGGTCCTCCTCCTCGCCCTCGCCGGCCGGCGGCAGGCCGCCGGGAAGGGGCAGCGTGCCGAGACTGCCGATCGTGCTCTCGGGCGCCGGCAGGGGGCAGCCGATCGCCGCGGCGACGATGCGGCGGCCGGCGAGCACCAGCTCGTGATTGCGCCGCATCACCTCCGGCCAGCCGCCGGGGACCATGCCGCCGAGGACGCGGATCGCCTCCGGGATGCAGAGGAAGGGCGTCGGATCTTCGGTGCCCTGCCAGTCGAACTCGTCGTGCAGCCGCGAGCGTCCCGGACGCCGCGTGTTGTGGCCGTGGCTGATCACCAGCGGCCGCAGCGCCGCCCGCTTGTCCTCGCGCGCCCACAGGAAGGCGGCGCCCTTGGGCGCGCAGACCCACTTGTGGCAGTTGCCGGCGTACCAGGCGGCGCCGAGCTCGGCGACGCGCAGGGGCAGCATCCCCGGCGCGTGGGCGCCATCGACCAGGGTGTCGATGCCGCGCGCGGTGAGGGCGGCGACGATCTCGGCCAGCGGCAGCACCAGGCCGGTGGGGCTGGTGACGTGGTCGATGAGGGCGACACGCGTGCGCGCCGTGACGGCCGCCAGCACGGCGGCCACCACCTCCCCGGGATCGGCAAGCGGGAACGGCACCCGCGCCACCACCACGCGGGCGCCAGTGCCGGCGGCCACGAAGTCGAGGGCGTTCTTGCAGGCGTTGTAGGCGTGGTCGGTGACCAGCAGCTCGTCCCCGGCTCCCAGCTCGCCGGCGAAGGAGCGCAGCACCGTGCTGACGCCGGTGGTGGCGTTGGCTATCGCCACCATGCCTTCGGCGTCGGCACCGATGAAGCCGGCCAGCTCTTTCCGGGCCGCATCGAGCAGGTCCGGACGCCGGCGCACGAGGAAGGCCAATGGCTGGCGCTCCATCTCCGCGCGCAGCGCCGTCTGGGCAGCGAGCACCTCGCGCGGGCAGGCCCCGAAGGTGCCATGGGTGAGGAAGTCGACCGCGGGGTCGAGGGTCCAGTGGTGGGCGAAGGGGCTGGCGCTGCGCATGGCCGGGGGAGCCTACTGCAAACGTGGAGAACGCGAACGGGCCGCCTCGCGTGGGGGAGCGGTTCGTTCCCGCCTGCTCGCGAAACCCAACCGCGGTCCGCCACGTAGTGCCATGCAGAGGCCACTTCAGCCCATCTCTGCGAGGGACCACGACCATGCGCAAGCCCCGGCTCCTGCCCACCCTGCTGCTGCTCGCCGCGCCGCTGCTGCCGGCACCTCTGCTCGCCAGCAACAAGGAGGTGCTGCGCGACGAGACGGCGACCTTTCCGCTCGAGGCGGTGCGCCGGCTCAAGATCGACGTGCCGGTCGGCGAGGTGCATGTCGAGGTCGGCGCTGCCGATCGCATCGAGACGCGCCTGACGCTGCGCTGCGAGAAGCGCGCCTGGCGCTGCCGCGACCGGGCGGCCCGGCTCGCGCTCGCGCCCACGCGCGGCGACGACGATCTCTCGCTCAAGGTCAGGGGCTACGACCACGGCGAGCATCACGGCTTCCACCACCCCGACCTCGAGCTACGCATCCGCGTTCCCGCCAACCTGGCAATCGCCATCAACATGGGCGTCGGCGAGCTCGACGTCGCCGGTACCAGCGGCGACCTCAGCATCGACCTCGGGGTCGGCGAGGCGCGGCTGCAGCTGCCGGAGAGCGCCTTCCACAGCGTCACCGTCGACGTCGGAGTGGGCGAGGCCAACCTCTCGCCGCGCTCGGCGGAGGTCGAGAAGCATGGCTTCCTCTTCCTCGGCAACGAGGTGCGCTGGCGCGAAGGCAGCGGCCGCGCCAACGTCACCATCGACGTTGGCGTGGGCGAGGCCAACGTGCGGCTGTTGCCGGCGGGCTAGGCTTTCTCCGGCGCGCCGCCGCGGTAGAGCCCGCCGGCGCGGAACCAGCGGTAAGCCTGCGACTCGAGCTCGAGGGTGTGCCGGCGACGCTCGTCCGCTCGGCTGTCGCGGCTCTCCAGCCAGTCGGTGAGCTGCTCGTCGCCGGAACCAAACCAGGCGCCATGCGTCATAGGCAGCATGCGAACGATCATCCGGCGGGTGCTGCGGGTGCTGGCGGCGGTCGTCGGGGCGCTGGTTCTCGCCCTCGTCGTCTTCTGCCTGGTGCCCTATCGCTCGGCGATCCGTCCGCTGCACCCGCGCGCCTCGACGCGCTACTGGACGATGCCCGGCGGCTACCGCATCGCCTTCACGCGCGTGCCGGCGCGCGGCGGGCGACGCGGCGCGCCGGTCATCGTGCTGCACGGCGGGCCGGGTGCCTACGTCTACTCGACCAACATCGCCACCTTCGGGCGCCTCGCCGACCTCGGCCGCGACGTCTACCTCTACGACCAGGTGGGATCGGGACTCTCCACCCGGCTCGACAGGCCCAAGGACTACACCTTCCGCCGCCACCTCGACGACCTGCACGAGATCGTCGCCGCGAAGATCGGCGGTCCGGTGGTCCTCGTCGGCCAGTCGTACGGCGCCATCCTGGTGGCGCACTTCCTGGCGCGGCACCCGGCCCTCGTCGAGCGCGCGGTCTTCACCTCCCCGGGGGCGCTCGAACCGTCGCTGGAGGACGCCGCCGGGCACTGGGTCAACGATCGGCTCTATCCCACCCCGGCGGCTCTGCATTTCACCGCGCCGCCGCCGGCCGACACCGGCTACCCGCTGCGCGGCATCGCCGCCATGGCGGTGGCGACTGCCTTCGACCGCAAGCTGATGTCGGACCGCGAGGCCGACGGCATGCTGAACTCGATGGCGGCGAGGTTCACCCGCGGCCTGGTCTGCGATCCGCGGCACGTCCAGCCCGAGGAAGGGGGCGGTGGCTTCTACGTCAAGATGAGCAACTTCTTCGGCGACGTCCCCGACCCGCGGCCCGCCCTTCGTCGTCTCGGCACCCCGGCGCTGGTGCTGCAGGGCCAGTGCGACTTCATCCCTTACGCCGGAGCCGCCGAGTATGCCGACCTGCTGCGACACGGCGAGTACCGCTTCGTGCCGGGAGCGGGCCACGAGATCTGGTGGGACCGACCCGACGAATACGTCGGCGCGGTGAGCGCCTTCCTGAACGCCGCGCCGCCGGCGAAGCCAGGTCGCTAGTACATCCCTGGCGCATCCCTAGCGCTGCTCGACGAACAGCCGCTCGCGATCGAGTGGCCCAGATCACATCGCCCTCTCTAACGATCGGCTACAGTCGCTGAGAGTGAGGGTCGTGGCGCGGAATCGAGGATGGAAGGCGGCGGCGCTGGCGCTCGCCGGCATCGCTCTGTTCGGTGCCGGCGCGGCGGCGCAACCCCCCGCCGGCCACGGCCCCTACTTCCCCGCCGACGCGCCCTGGTACCGCGACATCTCGACGGCGCCGCTCGACCCGCAGTCGGCGGCGGTGATCGCCGACCTCGCCGCGCATGGCGGCTGGGGTGGCGGCGCGGTGCAGATCGACTTCTCCATCGAGGTGCTGCAGGCCGACGCCTCGACCCCGTTCCGCACCTTCGTCCCCAACAGCAACTTCTTCGACCCCGACTGCGACGAGGTGCCGATGCCGGTGCCCGCCGGCGGCGCCCTCGAGGGCGAGAGCGGTTACGCCTGCGTACACAACGGCGACTGCCACCTCATCGTCGTCCATCCGCCCACGCACCTGCTCTACGAGATGTGGAAGGCCAACATCACCAGCCCCACCCACTTCGACGGCGGCTGCCTGGCGGTGTGGGACATGACCAAGACCTATCCTGCGGAGGGGCGCGGCAACGACTGCACCAGCGCCGACGCCGCCGGCTACCCCATCGCCCCGCTGCTATTCAACGCCGACGAGGTGGCGGCCGGTCACATCGACCACGCCATCCGCTTCATCCTCCCCAACACCCGCATCCGCCACTTCGTCTACGTGCACCCGGCGACGCACTCGACGGGACCGACCGGCGGCGGCGCGAACGCCATTCCTTACGGCGGGCGACTGCGCCTGCGCGCCGACTACCCGCTGGCGACCCTCCCCAACGAGGCCTCGCGGGTGGTTGCCCGGGCGATGCAGAAGTACGGCATCCTGCTATCGGACGGCGGCACGCTGGCGCTCACCGCTCAGAGCGACAAGTTCACCACCGCGAAGTGGAGCACGCTGTTCAACGACTCTTTCGACCTCGACGCCCTGCTGGTGACCGACTTCCAGATGGTCGCCGGCGGGCAGCGCTTCACCTACACCGGCGACTGCGCGCGCATCTCGCCGATCTTTTTCGACAGCTTCGAGCTCAGCAACACGTCGAAGTGGGCGGCCAAGGTGCCGTAGGCAGCCGCCACCTCCGCTACCCCTCCAGCAGCTCCTCGCGCGCCGGCTCGCGCAGGTTGTACCAGGAGCTCATGGCGCGCCCGTAGGCGCCGGCGTGGGCGATCAGCATGACGTCGCCGGCGGCGGTCGCCGGCAGCAGCCGCTCGGCGCCCAGCACGTCGCCGCTCTCGCAGATGGGCCCGACGACGTCGGCGAGCTGCGACGGCGGCTGGTCGAGCCGGGTGAGGTTGACGATCTCGTGATAGGCGCCGTAGAGCGCCGGCCGGATGAGCGAGTTCATGCCGGTGTCGAGCCCGACGTAGAGGCTCTCGCCCTTGCCCTTGAGCTGCGTCACGGTGGCGAGCAGCACGCCGGCGCGGGCGACGAGGAACCGCCCAGGCTCGAGCCAGAGGCGGTAGCGCGGGAAGGCAGCCTTGACCTCGGCGAGGGCGGCGTCGAGTCGCGGCAGGTCGAGCGCGCGGTCCTGCGGCAGCTCGCCGACGCCGAGGCCGCCGCCGAGGTCGAGCACCTCGACCTCGGGGAAGCGCTCGGCGGCAGCCGCCAGCCGCGCCGCCACCTCGCGCCAGGCCTCGGGGTCGAGGATGCCGCTGCCGGCGTGGGCGTGCAGGCCGGTCACCCGGATGCCCAGCCGCCGCGTCTCGGCTGCCAGCTCGTCGAGCTCGCTCATCGGGATGCCGAACTTCGAGTGGGTGCCGGCGGTGCGCACGTGACGGTGGTGGCCGCGGCCATGGCCGGGGTCGAGGCGCACGAACAGCTCGCGGCCGGCGAAGGTGTCGCCCCACGGCTGCAGCGGCCAGAGGTTGTCGAGGGTGACGCGCACGCCGCGGGCAAAGCCGTCGGCGTACTCCTCGCGCGGGGCGAAGTTGGGAGTGAAGAGGACGCGTTGCGGGTCGAGGTCGGGGAAGAGCTGGAAGAGGTGCGCCATCTCCCCCGGCGACACGCACTCGAAGCCGAGGCCGGCGTCATGGAAGGTGCGCAGCACGCCGCCGCTGGGATTCGCCTTCATCGAGTAGAGCACGCGATCGACGTGGGTGAGCGAGGAGAGCTGCGCCGCCGCCGCCGCCAGGGAATCGCGGTCGTAGACGTAGACCGGCGAGCTGCGCGCGGCGACCGCCAGTAGCGCCGCCCGCTTGCGCCGCCACCACGGGACGGCGGCCGCCTGCGCCGCCACCGGCTCGCCCTGCCGCAGCTCCTCCCAGGTGGGGCCCAGCACCTCGTCCTCGCCCTGGCGGCGCACCAGCAGCTCGTGCAGCTCCCGCACCAGCCGCACCGCCTGCTCGGCGTCGACGACGAAGGTCAGGTTGAGGTCGGTAGCGGCCTGGGTGAGCAGGTGCACCGGCTGCTCCTCGAAGGCCTCGAGCAGCGGGCCGAGCCGGTGGAGGATGGAGCGGATCTGCCGGCCCACCAGCGTCACCGCGGCGCAGGGGCCGAGCACGCGGGCGCGGCCGAGCGGCGCCAGCTCGGCGGCGAGCTTCTGCACCCGCTCGGCCAGCAGCGGTGCGCCGGCCGGGTCGACGTCGAACGAGACGGTGACGTTGGCCTCGGCGGTCGACACCAGGTCGACGGAGAGGCCGTGGCGGGCGATGCGGGCGAAGACCTCGGCGAGGAAGCCGACGCGCTGCCACATGCCGGCGGTCTCGAGCGAAAGCAGCATCACCCCCGAGCGGTGCGACACCGCCTTCACCCGCGGCGTGGCCCCGCCGCCATGGGCGCTCACCTCGGTACCCGCCACCTCCGGCGCCCCGGCATCGCGAAAGCGCAGCGGGATACCGGCGCGGCGCAGCGGCCCTACCCCGCGCGGGTGGAAGCCGCGGGCGCCGGTGGTGAGCAGCTCGACCGCCTCCTCGTAGGTGAGCGAGCGCAGCAGGCGCGCCGACGGCACCACCTGCGGATCGGCGGTGAAGAGGCCGGGCGAGTTGCCCCACGCCTCGCAGCGGAGGGCGCCGAGCTGCGCTGCCAGGCAGGCGGCGGCGCGGTCGGCACCACCCTCGAGCAGCACCGGCGCGTCGCCGGGCACGGCGGCGGCGCCGGCGGCGGGACCGCCCGCGGTGACCACCACCGGGGGCAGCGTGGCGAGGAGGTGGGCGAGCTCGGGCGCCTCCTCGGGGCAGTCGGCGGCGAGGTAGAGCCTGCCCTCGTCCTCGCTCTCGCTTGCCTGCAGCAGCTCGCGGGGATCGACTGCCGCGGCCTCCACTCCCATGCGGCGCAGCCAGGCGGCGAGCAGCGGCACCGGCAGTGCCGCCGCCATGGCGCCGAGCCGCGCGCGCGCCCGTGGGCCCGCCTCGCCGAGCAGGTGGGCGCCAGCGAGCAGCCGCCCCATCTCGGCGAGGATCTCCTGCGTTCCCGTCGGCGGCGGCTCGTCGAGCGGCACTCCCAACCTCTGCAGCCGGTCGGCGAGCTCGCGCATCACCGGCTCGTGCCCTTCGGCAGCGAGGCGGGCGAGCAGCGCCTCGACCGCGAGCCCCGGCAGCGGCGCGCAGACCACCAGCGGTCGCTCGCCTGCCTCGCGTGCCGCCAGCAGCGCCGTTGCCAGCCGCGGCCACGCGGCGACGTCGGCGAGCGCCTCGCCGTCGACGCGCAGCACCAGCCACGGGCTCCCGTTGCCGCTCATGGTGGCGCGAAGGATAACGCGGGACGCGACGTAGGATGCCGCGGTGATCGCCGACGGCCCGGCACGGTGGCGAGCGCTCCTCCCCCTGCTGGCGCTGCTCGCCGCCACCGCGCTCCTGCGCCTGGCCCTCGGCCACGTCTACTTCGGATTTCACACCGGCGACGACGTGGAGATCCTCGCCGCCGGCGCCCGGCGCGCGCTGGGCTGGCCCTATCGGCCGCTGGAGATCCGCAACCTGCTGCTCGCCGACGGCGTGGTGGCACCGGCGCTGGCGCTGGCGGCGTGGTGCGGCGCGCGCACCGTCCGCGCGCTGCTGTGGGCGGCGAGCTTCCCGCTCGTGCTGCTGGCGACCTGCAACGTGCTGCTCGTCTTCCTGCTCGCCCGCCGCTTCCTGAGGAGCGAGCGCCCGGCCCTGCTGGCGGCGACCCTCTATGGCCTCCACTGGATCCCGCTCTCCTACGGCAGCATGGTCTACCCGCGCACCGCGTCGACCAGCTGCGTGCTGCTCGCCACCCTGATCGTCTGGGAGCGGCGCGGCGCGCTCTGGCGCGCCGCCCTCGCCGGCGGGCTGATCGCGCTCGCCTGGGCGGTGCGCTACAGCGAGGTGATCTTCCTCGCCGCGCCGCTGGCGATCCTCTGGTGGCGCGGCAGCAGCAGCGCCGAGCGCCTGCGGGCGAGCGCGGCGCTGCTTGCTGGCTTCGCCACCGCCAGCCTGGTGAGCGTCGGCGTGGCGGACTGGCTCGCCTGGGGCAGACCCTTCGCCAGCTTGCTCGCCTTTGCCCGCTTCACTCTGACCGAGGGACGGTCGTCGTCGCTACACGCCGTGCAGCCCTGGTACTGGTACCTCTGGCGGTCGCCGAAGTGGCTTCCCCCGACCCTGCTGCCCCTCCTCTGGCGCGCCCGGCGCGTGCCTGGCTCCCTGCCGGTGGCGGCGGCGGCGCTGGCGCCGCTGCTGGCGTTGTCGCTGATTCCACACAAGGAGCTCCGCTACCTCCAGGGGGTGCTGCCGTTTGTCGTCCTGCTGGCGGCGGCGGGAGCCACGTCGCTGTGGGCGAGCGGCAGGCGCGGCATGGCGGCGGTCTTCTGCGCCCTGTCGCTGCCCCTCGGGCTGTGGGGGATCCCGCTGCTGGCGAGGAAGTCGATGGCGGCGGTCGAGGCGGCGGAGCGGCTACGCGCCAGCGCGCCGCCGGGGGCGGTAGTCTGCCTCTCGCAGAGCTGGGCGTACGGCGACGCCCTCTACCTGCGCGGGTTGACCGTTCGTGAGCTCGGCTATCCGCTGCGGCGCCCAGCCCTCGCCTCGGCGCTCCCCGGCTGCGTCGCGGTGGCGGCCTACGTCGAGGACCTCGAGCGCGAGGGCGCGCGGCCCCTGCTGGCGAGCCACGGCTTCGTCGCCACCGGCCGGTATCGCTGGGGGCTCGGCCGGCCGGTGGAGACCTGGCAGCGCCGTCCGCCGCTCGCTCCGGCGACCGAGCGCCGCTAGAGCGGCACGCCACGCGCTCGCAAGCGCGCGCGGTAGCGGCGCGACAGGGCGAGTCGGGTGCCGTCGGTGAGGATGACGATGTGCTCATCGCCCACGCCCGGCTGGATCTCGCGGATGCGGCGGGCGTTGACTAGGGCGCCGCGGTGGATGCGCAGGAAAGCTGTGGGGTCCAGCCGCCCCTCGAGGCCGGTCAGGGTCTCGCGGTGCAGGTAGCGGCCGCCGCGGGTGTGCAGCCGCACGTAGTTGCCCACCGCCTCCACCCAGTCGAGGTCCTCGGTGGGGACCAGCAGCGTGCGGCCGTCGAGGCGGACGGCGAGCCGCTCCGGCAGCAGCGGCGCGGTAGCCGCCGCGGGCGGCGCTGGCGCCGGCGCCAGGTCTCCCTCCTCGAGCCGCGCCTCCAGCCGCGCCAGCAGCGCCGCCAGCCGGTCGACCGACCCCGCCGGCTCGGCGAGGCGCCGCCGCGCCCGCTGCAGCGCGCGCTCGAGGCGGGAGCGGTCGAAGGGTTTGAGCAGGTAGTCGACCGCCTCGAGCTCGAAGGCCTCCACCGCGTGATCGCCGTGGGCGGTGACGAAGACGACGTGGGGCGGCGCGCCGCCCTGCAGCACCCGGACCACCTCGAGCCCGCTGCGCCCCGGCATGCGGATGTCGAGGAAGACGAGGTCGGGGCGCAGCCGCTCGATGTCGGCGAGCGCCGCCTCGCCGTCGGCGCACTCCCCCACCAGCTCGACGTCGCTATGACGCTGCAGCAGCGTCCGCAGCTTCTGCCGGGCCAGCCGCTCGTCGTCGACGATCAGCGTCCGCAGGCGCATCGGCGGTCCTCCTCCATGGCAGCTCGAGAGTGACGGTGGCGCCCCCGCCGGCTCGCGGCTCGAGGCGCAGCAGGGCGGCGGCGCCGTAGAGCTGCTGCAGGCGCTCGCGGGTGTTGGCGAGGCCAACGCGCAACCGCTGGGACCCCTCCGCGCTGGCCTCGGCGGGGCCCTCGTTGCTCACCACCAGCCGCAGCAGACCGCCCGCCTCGCCCTCGACGCCGGCCGCCTCGATGGCGATCTCGCCGCCGCGCGGCAGACGGTCGATGCCGTGGCGCACGGCGTTCTCCACCAGCGGCTGCAGCACCAGGCTGGGCACCAGCGCGTCGAGCGTTTCCTCGCCGGCGTCGATGCGTACCCGCAGGCGCTCCTCGAAGCGGATGCGCTCGATCTCCAGGTAGCGGCGCACGAACTCCAGCTCGCGATGCAGCGGCACCTCGGCGCGGCCGTCGCTCTCCAGCGTCAGGCGCAGGAAGTCGGCGAGCCGGGTCATCATCGAGTCGGCGGCCTCGACGTCGCTGTACATGAGCGAGGAGATCGAGTTGAGGGTGTTGAAGAGGAAGTGCGGCTGCAGCTGCATGCGCAACGCCTGCAGCCGCGCCTCGGCCAGCCGCGCCTCGAGCTGCGAGGCGCGTAGCTCGCGGTCGCGGTACTTGCCGTAGTAGTCGACGGCGTAGAACCCGGCGAGGATCACCCAGTAGGTGGGCAGCAGCGAATGGAAGTTGGCCTGGAAGGACATGGGGATGACGGAGGAGAGGGAGTGGTAGCCGCGCACGCCCACCAGCGTCAGCACGGTCTCCGTGGCGACGATGATGGCGGCCGTCACCACGGCGCTCGCCAGCACGTGGATGAGCAGCGCCCGCCAGACGCGGCCGGTGTCGAAGCGGAAGCGGCGACCGAGCGCCACCACCAGCGGCACCGCCGCGCCGGCCCACCAGTAGTAGACGAGGTTGATCTCCAGCGCCTTGCGCCAGGTGATGAGCCCGCGCACCGCCGGGTTCCAGTAGGCCTGGGTGGCGAAGAAGAGGCCGACGATCGTCGAGCCGGCGAGCAGCAGCAGACCTTCGGAGTAGCGGCCCATCCGCCGCGCCCGTTCCGCGCGGGGAAGGACCGCAAGGCCTGGCTCCTCGGACGGCACGCCCGGATGATGCTCCTCGGGCGGCACGCCCGGATGATAGCCCCGTGAGAGCCGAGGGGACGGCGGCCGCCAGCGACCAAGCGAGCATCCCGGAGCCGCTCGGCGCGCCGGCGGCGCCGCTCGCCGCCCGCGCCGCGCCGCCGGTCACCTCGCGACCTGCAGCGCGGTGCCACGCCCGCTAGTCTGGCGGCGGTGATCGCCGCACCACACCCCGCCTGGAAGGCGCCCGCCGTGGTGCGCCAAGGCGCCGCGTCGGTGATCCTCTGCCTGCTCGCCACCGCGATCGCGCCGGCACGCGCCGCGCCGCCCCCCAGGCCCTGCACGCTGGTCGACGAGGTGTCGTTCGACCCCATCGGCGGGCAGATCGTCGTCGCCGCGGACCTCGGCGGCAAGGCGCCGCACCGCCTGCTCCTCGACACCGGCTCCTACGAGAACTACCTGTGGAGCGCCGAGGCGGCGGCCTTGGGCTGGAAGCCCAGCGACGAGGTCGAGCGGCGCGACGCCAGCACCTCGTTCACCGTGCGCCAGATCTCCGGCCGGCGGGTGGCGGTGGGCAAGGCGGTGGTGACGGGGCAGAGCTTCGCCGTTCGCCCGCGCACCATCCCGCACGTCGACGGGCTGCTCGGCTATCCGTTCATCAGCCGCTTCGTCGTCGGCGTCGATCCCATCGCGCACCGTTTGCGCTTCTGGAGCCCCGGTTGCGACCGCGTGCCGTCCGGCGCCACGGCGCTGCCGCTGCGCTTCTTCGCCGGGCGGATGCCGGCGGTGGAGGCGTCGCTGGTGATGGCCGATGGCGTCGCCATCGCCACGACGCTGATGGTCGACACCGGCGCCGGCACCTCCCTCATCCTCAACACCCCGTTCGTGGCACGCCATCGCCTGCTGGCGCGCGCCGGCACGGTGGTCGACGAGGAGACCGGCAGCATCGGCGGCGGCCACAGCAGCCTGGCGTCCGCCCGTGCGCGTGAGCTGCGCCTCGGTCCCTTCGTCCTCGCGCGTCCCATCGTCAGCCTCGGCAAGCCGACGGCGAGCTTCGGCGCCGACCATCCGTGGGACGGCATCGTCGGCGGCGGTGTGCTGTCGCGCTTTCAGGTCACCTTCGACTACCCACGCCGGCGGCTGCTGCTGGTGCCCAACGCGTGCTTCGCGGCGCCGTTCCGCCAAGACGCCCTCGCCATGCTGCTCGTCGACGCGCCCGAGGGCGCGCGGGTGGCGGCCCTGCGCCCGCGTGGTCAGGCCGACCGCGCCGGTCTACGCAGCGGCGACGTCATCGTGGCGATCACCGGCCGGTCGGCATCGCCGCCGGGAACGAAGCTGACGGCGCGGGCCCTCTACGACGCGCTGGAGAAGGACGGCGTCTACCACCTCGAGGTGCGGCGGGTTGGCCGACCCATCTCCCTCACCCTCACCGTCAAGAACGTGCTCTGAGCCTGCAGGAGAGATCGCCATGAGTCCCTCGCCTCCGCCCCTCCATCGCTCGCGCCTCGCCGCCCTGCTGCTCGCCGCCATCCTCGCTCCGCTTGCCGTTCCGGTCGCCGCTCGCGCTGCGGGGCCGCCGTCCTCGCCCCTCTGGGCCGGCCTCGAGCCCGGCCCCTACGCGGTCGGCTTCCAGGTGCTCGAGCGGCGCGACCCGGCGCGGCCGTTCCGCTACCCGTTCGACCTCGACGGCCGCCGTCGCAGCGGCGACCTCGCGCGGCCGCTGCAAATCGGCGTCTGGTACCCGGCGCAGGCGACGGGCGCGGCGGCACCCATGTGGCTGGGCGACTACGTGGCCTTGATGGGCGCCGAGACCGACTTCACCCGTGCCGCCGCCGAGCGGGCCCGGCGCGGCGAGGCCGCCTACTTCGCCTTCGAGGCGTTGCGCGGCGCCACCGCCGCGCAGCGGCAGCGCCTGCTCGCCTTGCCCACCGCGGCGGTGCGTGACGCGAAGCCGGCCGCCGGCCCCTTCCCGGTAGTGCTCTGGAGCCTCGGCTCGCCGGCGCTCTACCAGGCGAGCGCCGAGCACCTGGCGAGCCATGGCTACGTCGTCGCCATCGTCCCGCGGCTGCCGCCCACCCTCGGCCCGGTCGACACCAGCCCGACGCGCGCCGACTACGACGCCAAGTCGCGGGACCTCGACTTCCTGCTCGCCGAGCTCGGCCGCCTCCCCTTCGCCGACGTCGGCAACGTCGGCGTCACCGGCTTCTCCGCCGGCGGCCGCTGGGCGATCGCCGAGGCGATGCGCAACCCCAGCGTGCGCGCCGTCGTCTCGCAGGACTCGGTGCTGCTCTTCGGCGACGATCAGGGGCAGCTCGCGGCGATGCCCTTCTACGACCCCGAGCGCGTGCGCGTACCGGCGCTGCACATGATCCGCCGCCAGTGGGTGCCGCGTGAGACCGCCGACCTGTGGACGGCGATGCGCTACGCCGAGCGCACCCGGCTGATCTTCGAGGCGCCGGCGCTCCAGCACCTCGACTTCGCGTCGATGGGGCATGCGGCCACCCTCGCCGGCCTGCGGGCCGCGGAGCGGGAGACCGTGGCGGCGACCTTTCGCGCCTGGCAGACGGCGACGCTCTGGTTTCTCGACGCCGCCTTGAAGGGTGACGCCAACGCCCGCGCGCACCTCGCCGACCTGCCGGCGAGCCTCGGGCTGGCGAAGGGGCTGGTGACGGCGGAGCGCACGGGGGCCGCGGCCGCGCCCCTCGACGAGCAGCAGCTCAGCGAAGCGCTGGTCGATGACTTCGCGGCGGCGCTGCCGCGCGTACGCCAGCTGCTCGCGGCGCGGGGAGGCACGCCCGCCACCGAACGCGCCCTCAACCTCGCCGGCTACGGGCTGCTCGGCAGCGGCCGCGCCGCCGACGGGCTGGCGCTCTTCGTCCTCAACCGCGAGACCTTCCCCACCTCCGCCAACGCCTTGGACAGCCTCGCCGACGGCTACGAGGCGACCGGCAAGACGGCGGAGGCGGTGGCGGCGAGCCGCCAGGCGCTGGAGCTGCTGGCGGCCGACAGCGCCATGCCGGCGCCGCGGCGCGACGCCATCCGCCAGAGCGCCGAGGGGCGGATCGCCCGGCTGGCGGCGGCGAAGACGCCGTGAGCGCGCGCCGAGCACGAACGGAGGCGCCGCCGGGTACGCTGGCGAGGTGGCCCACCTCTTCTCTGGTGTAGGGGCGGAGCTTGTCTCCGCCCGGGTAGGGGGCTTCTTCG
>DASYUP010000150.1:0-3385 GCA_036001185.1 Thermoanaerobaculia bacterium | reverse complement strand
GGCTTGGTCGACCACCGAGATGGCGCCATAGCGAGTACCGAGGAGCGTGCGGGCCCGCTCGACGATGGTCTGCAGGACGGTGTCCAAGGAGAGGTCGGCGGTTACCACGAGAGCGGCGGCATGCAACTCCAACAGCTCTCGGTTCTGCCGTTGCAGCCGCTGTTCCAGCTTCTCGAGCCGACCGAAGATCTGGTCGTAGAAGAGGGCGAGCAGGGCCAGCGCAACGGCAAAGACGACGAGCCGCGCTACCCACGGGGACAGCAGTGGTGCAAGCCACCACTGTGCGACTTCCACCACGACGATGAGCAGGAGGGGGCCGCCAACGGCGACGTAGCGCAACCGGCGCACCGTTGGTACGTCCAGGATCGCTGGCGGGATCATAGTGGGACGGGCTCATCATAGCCGCTGTCGCCCCACGCGACCGCCTTGGTCGGCCGTCTGACGCGTGCTCGCATCTGGCTCATAGGCCCTGCGGTGGAGCCACAGCCCTGCCAGCACGGTGATGGACGCCGCGGTAGCGAGCACCAAGCCGGACGCGGGACGGATTTCGAGCGCTATCCCATCCATGGCCAGCCGGCCGAACAGAGAGAGTGATGACGGAGCCGCTGGCGCGCCCGCGGCAGCGGCGAGACCGTTGACAATAGGCCTCAGCCACCGGGCTGTGTCAGCCATGACGATTGCCGGGAAGCAGAGTGCGGGCAGGGTCAGCAGGGCTGCCCAGCGGTTGTGAACGAAGGTAGCGGCAATCAGCAGCAGGCAGATCACCGTTGCCATCGCCACCGCCAGGGAGCGCTCGAGCTCCGAGAGCGACAGCACCGGATCATCGCTGCGCCCGCCGGCGGCGACGAGGACCGGCTCGAGCGCACCGTCGAGGTGCCCGAGGTAAGCCACCAGTCGCAGCTCGTCGGGATGCGCGCGAGTGACCAAGGTCAGCTTCCAGTATGGGAGGAAGAGAGAGATCGCGAGCAGGACGCTGGCGGCGGTCAACGCAGCGGTGGGAGCCAGGTAGCGTCCACGTCGCTTCGCGGGCGCCGGCTGGAGGATGCTCATGGCGTTCGGTGCGGCCACATCAGGAGGCTAGTCGTCGGTTCGTGGAAGCGCGACCTGCGAGGAGGTGGTTCCGGCCATCTCGCCGGGTGGGGATCGGCCTACCCCGTGGGGTAGGCCCCCCTCAACCCGGCCGACCTCCCTCCAGCGACCGGCTCGGGGCGCTGGAGGTGCCTGCCCGCTTGGGCGGAGCGGCCAGGCGGGAACGGTGCCACTCTCCGTGCCTCGCGTCCCCACCGTCGACCCGACTACGCCGCGGTGCCTGCCCGGTGCTCGCAGTGAACGAGGTCGTCGCGGCGCATCCGACCGCCACGCGGCCGGACCGCGGTGTTACCGCACGGCCAGCACCTTCAGCGCGGCCGCCAGCTCCTCGTCGCGCCCTTCGCGCAGGCCGGTGAGCGTGGGGCTCACCGGCACCGTGGGGTGGATCCCGACGAGGTGGTGCTGCGAGCCGTCGTTCTTGAGCACGCGCATGCCGGTGAAGATCACCATATAGCCGCCGGGCAGGCCGAAGGGGTTGACGTTGCCGTTGGTGCCGGCGGTGGTGGCGCCGACGATCTCGCCCAGGTGGTAGGCCTCGACGATCCCCATGATGCTCTCGGCGTAGCTGATGGCGCTGGGCCCGGTGAGGAAGGCGACCTTGCCGCGAAAGCGCGGCTCCTTGGGCGGCATATCCCAGCGACCGCCGGTGTCCCAACCAACCTGACGGCGGTGATCGGGGTAGACGAGCTGCGGCACCTGCCAGATCGCCGACTGCAGGGGCGTGTCGGTCAGGTGCTGCAGGACCTCCTGGGCTCCGTCGTGCGGGTAGCCGCGCAGGTCGAACACCAGCGCCGGCGCCGCCGCCAGCTCTGCCATCTTCGCCTCGATCGCCTCGCCCTGGGCGCGGGTGAGGTCCACGTAGACGACGCCACCCGGCAGCGCCGTGATCGGCTCGAGGGCATGGCTGGTGTCGCGGGGCTGGGCGGTCCGCGAGAGCTGGAGGTGCAGCTTCGCGGCGTCACGCTCGACGTCGAGCTGCGCCGGGCGTGAGACATCCCCCAGCCCGAGCCGCCAGAGCGCCGACTCGCGACGCCACTGCAGCGCCCCCGAGCGTAGGGTCTCCTCCCTGGCGAGGATCGCCAGGGCATCTTCGCCATCGATCGTGCGCACCACGTCCCCCCGGTGCAGCAGGCCGCCGTCGTCGGCAACGGTCACCGCCACCTTGCCCTCCACGACGCCGAGCTGGCAGGGGAGCCAGCCGAACCCCTTCGCCAGGGCCGGGTTGTAGGCGTTGCCGTGGCCGTCCTGGGCCGCGGCGATGAGCCGCCGAAGGGTGGCGAGGAAGCCGAGAGCATCGTGGTCGGTGAGGGCGCCGCGCAGCGCGACGGAGAGCTGCGCCGGCCAGTCGACGTGCACCACGTCGAAGTAGGGGTAGAAGTGCTCGAAGACATTCCAGGTGATGACCACCCCGGCGACCCGCGCCCGCCAGTCGTCGCCGCCGGCGCCGGCGACCTTGGCGAGGTCCGCCTGGAGGCCGGTGAGCGCCTCGGCGCCGGCGGGCGGCCAGGTGCTCTCGTCGTCGCCGGGGACCGCCCACAGCACCCGGGCGGAGAGGCCGCTCACCCGCTCCCCCTCCTGCGCTTCGCCGAGCACCGGGGCGGCGGCGAAGAGCGGCTCGCTGCTGATCTCGCCGCCGGCGGCGATGGCGAGCGCCGCCTTGCCGGCGAAGGCGCCGTCGTGGACCACGGTGAAGGTGTAGCCGGGCGCCTGCGCCTGCCAGCCGGTCGGCTGCTCGCCGTCCTCGAAGCCCGGGTTCGCCACCGGCAGCGACCGCCAGGCCCCGCCTTCTTCGACCGCTACGCTCACGTCGTCGAGCCAGGCCTTGCCCTGGCCGCTCAGGAAGCAGCCGAACGCCACGCGCTCGGCGTCGGCGGCGACGTCGCCGACGATCTCGTAGGCCTTCCAGTCGCCGCTCTTGATCGGCCGGTCGCCCATGTTGTCGAAGAAGCCCGTGCCACCCTGCCGGTCGACCCGTAGCCAGAGCTGCGCCTGGTTGCTGGCGGCGCCATCCACCTCGGCGCGGACGGCGGCGCGCAGGCGAACACGCTTGCCGCGCAGGTCGGCCGCCGGCAGCGCCTGCGTGGCGGTGCCGAAGGGCGCCGTTTCCTCGCCGGCCACCGCGTGGGGGCGGTGGAGGCGCGCGGACACGTAGGGGCTCTGGCCCTGCCCCATGCCCAGATGCTGCCAGGCGATCGTCTGCCAGCGGTCCGCCGGCGCCGGCGGCGGTGGCATCGGCGCCGGCGTCTCGCCCTTCCCATAGAGCCGCAGGCTCGGCGCCACCGGCAGGAAGAGCTCC
>DASYUP010000149.1:0-4594 GCA_036001185.1 Thermoanaerobaculia bacterium | reverse complement strand
AACAGCACCACCGCCAAGTATCGCGGCCAGCGGGTGCACGTCTACGGCGGCCCGCGCGGCGGCGCGCCGGTGCTCTACGCCGACCTCACCGTCACCGTCCCCAAGGGCGCCAATGTCAAGGTCACCGACGCCGTCGGGCTGATCCGCGGGCAGACGCTCTCCGCCAACCTGGCGTTGGTCACCGGCAGCGGCGACATCCGGCTCGACGGCGTCGCCGGAGCGCTCTCCGTCGACACCGGCTCGGGCGACGTCGACCTGCGGCAGATCGCCGGCAGCACCAAGGCCGACACCGGCTCAGGTGACGTGTTGGTCGATGGCATCGCCGGCGACGCGCTCAAGATCGACACCGGCTCTGGGGATATCACGGTGTCGCGCGCCACGGTGCGCGACCTGGTGGCCGACACCGGCTCGGGTGACATCGAGGTGAGTCGCACGAAGCTGGTGACGTTTGCTGGCGACACGGGGTCGGGCGACGTGCGCGTGGAGGGGGACCTTGCGGGGGCGCGGAAGATCCTCGTCGATACGGGGTCGGGGGACGTCTTACTGGTGGGCGGGCCTGGCTTCGAGTTTGACCTGACGACCGACGTCGGCAGCGGGGACGTGTCGGTGGCTTACGCGGATGCGGAGCTGCGGCGAGAGCATCACGAGATCGTGGGCGCGCGGCGGGGGTCGGGGCATACGCAGGTGATGGTCGACACTGGTAGTGGCGACGTGACGTTGGCGCCTACTGCGGTGCGCTGAAGAGGGGAGAAGAGCGGAGAAGAGCGGAGCGCGGCGCGCTCGCACCGGCGGTGGCGCGCATGGGGCCCCGCCAGCCGGGGGTTTCCCGTCCGTGCTCGGCGCCGAAGACGGCGCCTGCGCGCGGGCGGGAGCCCTCCCCCCGGCGCGCCCCATGCGCGGCCAAGGTTGGGGAGAGGCGCGGTCGGAGCGATCCGCGATGTCCCTTACTGAGTGAGAGAGAGAAGAGAAAGAATGATTGCTCCGCGTCGAGATCGCCACGGGCGCGGAGCGCCCTCGCGATGACCTGGGCGCTTTCGCGCCTAGGTCACATCTTGCCGTAGTTGGGGCCGCCGCCGCCTTCGGGTGGTACCCAGGTGATGATCTGGTAGGGGTCCATGATGTCGCAGGTCTTGCAGTGGACGCAGTTGCTGGCGTTGATCTGCAGGCGGCGGCCGGTGGGGGCTGTGGAGTCGGCGACCATCTCGTAGACGGCGGCGGGGCAGAAGCGCTGGCAGGGGTTGGCGTACTCCTGGGTGCAGCGGTCGACGCAGATGGAGAGGTCGTGGACGAGGAGGTGGACGGGCTGGTCTTCCTCGTGGCTGGTGCCGGAGTTGTAGACGTCGGCGAGCTTGTCGAAGGTGAGTTGGTTGTCGGGGGGGATGGGAGGTGGGGGCTGCAGACGCCGGCCCTCGGGGGTGGTCAGGTTGGCGAGGCGCTTGTGGCCGGGCTCGGTGGGTAGGCGTGAGGCGACGCCGAAGCCGCGGCCGCCGGTGACCATGCCGATGCCGGCCTGGAACATCCCCGCCACCATGCCGCGGTCGAAGGCCTGGTGGAAGTTGCGCACCGCCCACAGCTCGTCGTGGATCCAGCTCGCCTGGACGCGGCCCTCGTAGCGCGCGAGGGTCGTCCGCGACAGATCGTCGTCGCGCAGGCCCTCGAAGATGGTCTCGGCGGCGAGCATCCCCGACTTCATCGCCAGGTGGATGCCCTTGAGGCGCTGGCTGTTGAGCAGGCCGCCGGAGTCACCGACGAGGAGGAAGCCGTCGCCGGCGAGGCGTGGCACCGAGTACCAGCCGCCCTCGGGGATCGCCTTGGCGCCGTAGTGGGTCATGCGGCCGCCGGCGAGCAGGCGGCGGATGCGCGGGTGGGTCTTCCAGCGCTGGAACTCCTGGTGCGGGTCGAGGTAGGGGTTCTTGTAGTCGAGGCCCACCACCAGCCCGACGATGAGCTGGTTGCCCTGCATGCCGTAGCAGAAGCCGCCGCCGAAAGTGCGGGTGTCGAGTGGCCAGCCCATGGTGTGGATCACCATGCCGGGCTTCATGCGCGCGTCCGGCAGCTCCCAGATCTCCTTGAGGCCGAGCGAGTAGACCTGCGGGTTGCGGCCCTCCTCGAGGCGGAAGGCGGAGGTGAGCTGCTTGACCAGCGTGCCGCGCGGCCCTTCGCCGAGCACCGTGACGCGGGAGCGGATGTCGACGCCGGGCTCGTAGTTCGCCTTCGGCTTGCCGTGCTTGTCGATCCCCTTGTCGCCGGTGCGCACGCCGACCACGCAGCCGTTCTCGACGAGCGCCTGCGCCGCCGGGAACTCGGCGAAGACGTCGACGCCCAGCGCCTCGACGTTGGCGGCCATCCACTTGACCAGCTTGCCGAGCGAGATGACGTAGTTGCCGTGGTTGCGCAGCGGCGGCGGGATCACCGGCAGCGGCAGGGCGCGGCCGGCGGTGAGGAAGAGCACCTCCTCCTCGCCCACCTCGCCCTCGAGCGGCGCCTGCCGCCAGTCGTCGGGGTAGAGCTCGGCGAGCGCGCGCGGGTCGAGGACGCCGCCGGAGAGCGCGTGGGCGCCGATCTCCTTGCCCTTCTCGAGCACGGCGATCGCGGGGGCGAGGGGCTTGCCGCCGCCGGCGTTGTGGCGCTCGATCAGCTTCGCCAGGTGGTAGGCGGCCGCCAGGTTGGCGGGGCCGGCGCCGACGAAGACGACGTCGATCTCGAGGGTCTCGCGCTGCGGCTCGCTCACCGGTCTCCTCGCTCGCGCGGCGGCATGGCGGCCGCGATGCTAGCAGCGTCGGCGCCGGCCGCTCGCTTGACAGCCCCCACCGCCGCTGTTCTAATCTTCGGGCTCAGAGACCGCACGATGCCGTCGACCACCATCCGCACCGCGCTCGCCACCACGCCCCTTCTGGATAACCAGGGCGCGGCGATCGCTCGTTGCTGGTGGGGTTACGTGCATCACCACGTCTAGGGTGCGGTCGGGACCCGTCCCGGCCTGATGACCCGGGACGAGGTGAATGCCACTCGCAGGCGGACCTCTTTCCGGGCCACGTTCCCGCAGGAGGTTGCCGTTTGCGTCGAGCATCGCTGGTCGCCACCCTCACCCGCCCGCCGGCTCCCGGCGAGCTGGCGGCGCTGCCCGCCGGCGTCGACTGGCTGGAGGTGCGCGCCGACCTGACCGGGGACCTCGACGTGGCGGCGCTGCGTCGCGACTTCGCCGGCCAGCTGCTCTACACGCTGCGCAGCGCCGCCGAGAAGGGTGCCTTCGGCGGCGGCGCGGTGGAGCGCCGGCAGCGCCTACGCCGCGCCGCCGAGGGGTACGACCGCGTCGACCTCGAAGGGGATCGTGACGTCGAGGCGGAGCTGCTTGCCGCCATCGCCCCCGAGCGCCGGCTGATCTCCTGGCATGGCGCGCCCGAGCCGCTCGTCGACCTCGAGCATCGCTTCGCCCACCTGCAGAAGACGCCGGCGGCGCTTTACAAGCTGGTGGTCTTCGCGCAGCAGCCGGGCGAGGCGCTGCCGCCCATCGACCTGCTCGCCGACGCCCGGCGCGAGGACGTCATCGCCTTCGCCGCTGGCGCCGTCGGCACCTGGACGCGGCTGGTGGCGCCCTACCTCGGCGCCCCCATCGTCTACGGCTCGGCGGGTGATGATCCCGCCGCCCCCGGCCAGCTGCCGGTGTCGCGGCTGATCGCCGACTACGGGCTGCCCGACCTGCGGCCGATCGCCGCGCTGTGCGGCGTCGTCGGCCGGCCGGCGCTGCACTCGCTGTCGCCGCGGCTGCACAACGCCGCCTACCGCGCCCTCGGCCTGCCGCTGCTGTATCTACCGTTCGAGGCGCCGAACCTGGGCGACTTCTGGCTCGAGGTGGTGGAGGACGACGGTCTGGCCGACTGCGGGCTGCCGCTGCGCGGCCTGTCGGTGACGACGCCGTTCAAGGGCAGCGCGGTGGCGGTGGCGGGCGCGCTGTCGCCGCTGGCCGAGCGGCTGTCGGTGGCCAACACGCTGATCTGCCGCGACGGCGTCTGGGAGGGGGAGAGCACCGACGGCGAGGGGGTGCTGCAGGCGCTCGGCTGGCACGGCGTGCGCGTCGACGGCCTGCGCGCCGCGGTGGTGGGCGCCGGCGGCGCCGGCCGCGTCGCCGCCTTCGCCCTCGCCGCCGCCGGCGCCGAGGTGACGCTGGTCAACCGCGACGTCGAGCGCGGCGCCGCCATCGCCGCCGAGCTCGAGCTTCCCTTCCGTCCGCTCGCCGACTTCACGCCCGCCGACCACGACCTGCTGGTGCAGGCGACGGCGCTGGGGCGCGACCCCGCCGACCCGGCGCCGTTCGCTCTCGACAGCCTGGGCAGCAGCCAGGTGGTGGTCGAGCTCGTCTACGGCACCGAGCCGACGGCGCTCGCCCGCGCCGCCGCCGCGGCCGGCGCGGTGGTGATCGACGGCCGCGAGGTGCTGCTCGGCCAAGCGCTGCGGCAGTTCTCCCTGATGACCGGCCAGGAGCTGCCCCTGGACGTGGGCCGACAGGCGCTGGGGCTCAGCGAGGTGGCTGCATGAGCGTCGTAAGAGACCAGCGCGGGGTGGGGGCGCCCCCTGCCCCTAGAGGGGCAGGGGG
>DASYUP010000148.1:0-2950 GCA_036001185.1 Thermoanaerobaculia bacterium | reverse complement strand
GGCGTCGAGATCGCCACGGCGGCTGCGCGGCCTCGCGATGACAGGGAAGCGTCGCGAGGCTCTCGCCGGACTACGCCGCCTCACTCCCCGTAGAGGTAGCCCTCGCGCGCCTTGACCCGGAAGCCCGGGTTCTTCACCGTCACCTTGACCGTCTGGTAGCCGCTGGTGCCACGCGGGTGAGTGGCCTGATAGGCCAGCAGGTAGTAGCCGGTGGTCTCCTCGGCGATGCGTGCCAGCGGGGTGGCGAAGCTCACCAGATGCTGGTAGTACTTGCCGCCGGTCTGGTTGGCGAGGTTGGAGAGCGCGCCCTCGAGCGGGGCCTCGGTGTCCGCCGAGAAGAGGTCGACGGCGTAGACCGCCACGTTGGCGTCGTTGAGCGCCCGCATCATCGGCTCGTAACGCTGCTTGTCGGGAACGTACTGGCCGAAGCTGTTGACGTTGCCGAAGCCGGTGGCGAAGAGGATGAGGTTCTTGCGGCCCACCAGCTTGCCGGCGGCGCGAGCGAGGGTCTGCAGCGCCTCCTCGATGGTCGGGCTGGCGTCGCGCACGGCGTTGCCCGATGGCAGGTTGCGCAGCAGCGAGGGCTGCCCCTCCGGGGGCAGGCGCGACGGCCAGTTGCCGGCGGGCGAGCCGCCCTTGATCGCCTCGTCGATGGCTCCCTGCAGAGTCTTGCGGTCGCGGGTGAAGTCGGCGTCGACCACCAGGCTGCTGTTGAAGCTAACCACCGCGGCGTAGTCTCCGGCCCCGAGCTTGCCGGCCCAGTCACGGGCGCGGCGGCCGGCATCGAGCTCGCGCGCCAGCACGCCCGGGGCCTCGGCGTTGAGCTGCCGCTGGTCCTGGAAGAAGAGGATGAAGAATCGCTGGCTCTCGGCCGGCGTCGTCGGGTGCCCGGCAACGTCGATCAGCGGCCGGCTGCTGTAGAACCTGACGTCGGTGAGCGCCACCGGCTTGCCGTCTTCCTCGACCTGGAAGTCGTCCTTGCCGAGGCCGACGATGACGTTGCCTTCCTTGTCCGTCACCTGGGCGTCGAGCAGCACCTCGCTGACCTCGACCTGCTCGCCGAACGTCGGCGTGGCGGCGGGCGGCGGAGGCTCTGAAGGGGCTTGGGCGGTGGCGTGGCGGGGAACGGCGAACAACAGCGCAGTGGCGGCGATGAGAACGAGTTCTTGGCGTCGCATGGAGGCGATTGTAGCCTCCGGCGGTGAAGTCCGCGTGCCAGGCGCGCTAGCTGGCCGCGGCGGCGCGCCGCCGGCGCCAGCGGGCGTTGAAGCTACCCGCCGAGGCGGTCTCGCGCAGCGCCGGTGAGGGCTCGAAGCGCTCGCCGACGGCGGCGGTGAGCCGCTCGAGCTCGACCACCAGCCGCCCCACCCCCTGCTGGTCGGCCCAGCGACAGAGGCCGCCGCGGAACGGCGGGAAACCGGTCCCCAGCACCATCGCCAGGTCGAGCTCGTTGGGGGTGGCGACCACCTCCTCGGCGAGACAGCGCGCCGCCTCGTCGACCATCCGCAGCACCATGCGGTCGACCAGCCGCGAGGGGTCGGCGGCGCCCCCGCGGCCACCGTCGGGGATCAGGCGATAGACCTCCGGGTCGGGGGTCGTCCGCCGCCCCTTCTCGTAGCGGTAGAGGCCCTTCTGGGTCTTGGCGCCGAGGCGATCCGGGGCGGGCAGCTCACCCGCCCACGGCGGCAGCGGCAGCCGCCCGGGGAAGGCGTCGGAGAGGATGTGCGCCACCTTGACGGCGACGTCGATGCCCACCTCGTCGATCAGCGCCACCGGTCCCATCGGCATCCCCCACGCCACCATGGTGCGGTCGAGGTCCTCGATGCGCTGCCCCTCGTGCAGCAGCCAGAGCGCCTCCGCCATGTAGAAGCCGAGCAGGCGATTGACCAGGAAGCCGGGGCGATTGCTGACCCGCACCGGCGTCTTGCCGAGCCGGCGGGCGAAGGCGGCGACGGTCTCCACCGCGTCATCGGCGGTCTGCGACCCGACGACCACCTCGACCAGCGGCATGCGGTGCACCGGGTTGAAGAAGTGCATGCCGACGACCCGCGCCGGGGCCGGCGTGCGGGCGCCGAGGGCGTCGATCGACAGCGAGGAAGTGTTGCTCGCCAGCACCGCATCGGGCGGCAGCACGGCCGCTGCCTCGGCGAGCACCGCCTGCTTGACCTCGACGCTCTCCACCACCGCTTCGATCAGCAGGCCGCAGCCGGCGAAGCCCTGATAGACGAGCGACGGGCGCAGCAGCGCCAGCCGGCGCCGCGCCTCCGTCTCGCTCAGCCGGCGGCGTGCGACCTGGCGACGGAAGCGGTCGGCGGCGTGCGCCATGCCGGTAGCGAGAGCCTCCGGGCGGATGTCCTTGAGGCGTACCGGCACGCCAGCCTGCTCGGCGATCACCTGGGCGATGGCGCCCCCCATCACTCCGGCGCCGAGCACCGCCACCTCGGCCACCGGGCGCGGGCTTCCCGCCGGCGCCAGCGGCGCCTTCTTCGCCCCTTCGGTGAGGGCGAACAGGTGCAGCAGGTTCTTGCACACCGCCGAGGTGGCCAGCTCGGCTGCCGCGCGCGCCTCCGCCTCGAAGCCGGCGGCGCGCCCCTGCTCGACGCCGATGCGCACCACCTCGATGACGCGCAAGGGCGCCGGGTAGTTGCCACGTGTCTCCTCGAGGGTGCGCTTGCGCGCCTGGTCGAAGAGCAGGTGGCGACCCACCGGGTTGCGCTCGAGCAGCAGCTCCTTGAGAGCCGGACGCTCGGGGGCGGGTCGCTCCTTGCCGCGATGGTCGAGGGCGAAGTCGCGGGCCTGGGCGAGGAACTGCGCCGCCGGCAGCAGCGCGTCAGCGAGCCCCATCTTCAGCGCCCGACGGCCGCTCACCGCCTTGCCGGGGAGGATCATGTCGAGGGCGGCGGCGATCCCCACCCGTCGCGGCAGCCGCGTGCAGCCGCCCCAGGCCGGC
>DASYUP010000147.1:0-2269 GCA_036001185.1 Thermoanaerobaculia bacterium | reverse complement strand
CGGCGCGGGGGTTCGGGCTGGGGCCCGCCTGGCGCGGCGGCGCGGCCGCGGCGGCGAGCCTGCGTCCTGGCGCCCGCGTCACCCCCGGCAGGGGGCCGCGGCAGCGCAGCGACCTGCTGGTGGCAGGACAGATCGGGTTCTCGCTGCTGCTACTAACGGGCGCGGGGTTGCTGTTGCGCAGCCTGCTCGCGCTGGGAGCGGTGGACCTGGGCTTCCGACCCGCGGGCGCCGTCAGCATCGGCCTGCGGCTGGCACCCGGCGAGAACGGTTCCCCGGAGCGGATGGTCGCCTTCTACGACGCCCTCTTCCCGCGTCTCGCCGCCCTGCCCGGCGTGCGCGCCCTCGGCGCCGCGGACCAGTTGCCCTTGCAGGGACTGCCGGAGACCACGGACATCCGCGTCGAAGGGCTTGCCGATCCGTCATCAGGCGAGGAGCTGATGGCCCATCCGCTCACGGTCACACCCGGCTACCTCGCCGCTATGGGAACGCCGCTGCGCCGCGGACGGGACCTCGCCGCGAGCGACCGCGCCGGCGGCCAGCCGGTGGCGCTGGTCAGCGAGGGGCTGGCGCGCCAGCTCTGGCCCGGCCAGCAGCCGCTCGGCAAGCGCCTGGCGCTGAGCTTCGAGGCGTTGCGCTTTCGCGCCGACGGCCCGCCGACACTCGACTTCGCGAGCGCCTACCGCACCGTGGTCGGGGTCGTCGCCGACGTGCGGCAGGAGGGACCCGACGTGGCCGCCCTGCCGGCCATCTACGTTCCCTTCGCGCAGCGGCCGAGCGCCGAGATGACGCTGGTGCTGCGCAGCGCGCTCGCCCCGGCGGCGCTGGCGCGCGACGTCGCCACCGTGGTGCACGAGCTCGACCGCGCGCAGCCGCTGGGCGACGTCGTGCCACTCCCCGTGATGGTGGCAGACAACGTCGGCACGCCGCGCGCGCGGGCGCTGCTCACGTCGCTCTTCGCCGTCCTCACTCTGCTGCTGGCGTGCGTCGGCCTCTACGGCGTGCTCGCCCACGCCGTCGCCGCGCAGCGGCAGGAGCTGGGCGTGCGGCTGGCGCTGGGCGCCGCTCGGCGCCAGATCCTCGGTCTGGTGGGGAAGCGGGCCGGGCGCATGCTGCTGGCGGGCGCCGCGGCGGGAGTGCTCGGCAGCCTGCTGGTGCGGCAGGCGCTGGCGCCGTTCCTCTTCCGCCTGGCGCCCACCGACCCGGTGGCCCTGCTGCTGGCGCTCGTCGCGCTCGCGGCCGCGGCGACCGGCGCCGCGCTACTGCCGGCGTGGCGGGCGACCCGTGTCGACCCGGCGATCGTCCTGCGCGGCGAGTGAGCGCGCCTGGCGCCGCAGAAACGAAACGGGGCGACCGCCCGCGCGATCGCCCCGTCGGTTGGAGCAGGAGCCGTGCCGCCGCCTACTGCACGGAGATGTTGTAGATGGCGCGCGTGTCTTCGTCGCCGAAGTAGGGGTGGATGTAGAGCCAGGCAGGCTTGCTGCCCACGTTGGTGATGGAGACCGCCTCCCCGTCGTCGGTGCCGTTGGAGACGACGATGGGAGAGTCGCCGCATTTGGCGAACGTCTCGAGGTCGACGTCACCGAACTGGTTGAAGAACGCGAGGCTGATGGTGACGGTCTTGTGGGCGGGGACGCTGAACTTGTACCAGTCGGGATCGTTGAGCTTGAGGATGCGGCCGGACTGCGTCCCCTTCTTGAGCACGCGGGCCTTGGCGCAGGTGTCGTTCTGCTCCGACTTGTCGTCGCTGCCGCCGGCGATCAGGGTCTTGATGCGCTGGTAGGTGGTGCTGAACGGGCCGTAGCAGTCGAACCTGCCACTGTCCGACACGCCGCAGAAGGAGGGCCCGCCGAAGAGCTGGCCGATGAGCTGCTGGTTGCCGTCATCACGGAAGAGGCCGGAGCCTGACGAGCCGGGCTCGGTGACGCCCTGGCCGGTCCAGAAGTTGGGAATGGTGGGGATGCCGAAGCCCGAGCAGTTGAGCGAGAAGTCGGTCGTCCCGAAGCTGATCTTCTTGACGTCGCCGCTGGGGTGGTGAACGGCGATGGTGTCGACGCCGCTGCCCTGCACGGCGCTGGTCCAGCCGGCCCAGACCACCTGGCTCGAGGGGATCGAGCCGTCGATGATGACGAGGCTGTAGTCGGAAGCGGGGTTGGTCGACATCAGCGAGAACCCCGAGGCGCGAGGGACGTTGAAGATGGACGGCCGGGGTCCACCGCACGTCGCTGTCTGGTAGCTGAAGAAGGCCTCGGTGGAGCTGGCGTCGCCCTGG
>DASYUP010000146.1:0-8245 GCA_036001185.1 Thermoanaerobaculia bacterium | reverse complement strand
TGCAGCAACCTGGGCAACGGCCCCGCCGGCACCCAGACCTGCCCGGATGTCGACGGCGCCCTCTCCATCAGCGGCACCATCACCTCGGCTGACGTGCTCGCCATCAACAGCCAGGGGATTCCCGCCGGTGGCATCGGCGAGGTGGTCAACGCGATCAAGAAGGGGATCGCCTACGCCAACCTGCACACCGACCTCTTCCCCGGCGGCGAGGTCCGCGGCCAGATCGTCTTCCGCGGCAAGGCCAAGGAACCCGGCGCCGACGCCAACGATTCGAACTGAGGTCGCCACCTACCGGTAGCGGGGTCAGGCGCCGGCGGCGGCGCCCTGGCCCCGTGCGGCGATGGCGGCGGCGAGCCGCTCCACCACCTCATCGAGAGTCATACCCGAGGTGTCCACGCGCTCGTAGCTCGGATCCCAGGCGAGCGGCGAGTGGGCGCGCTCGCGGTCGCGGCGGTCGCGGCGCAGCAGCTCGTCCTCGACCTCGGCGACGGTGGCCTCGCGGCCGCCGGCGCGCAGCTGCTCGAGCCGGCGGCGCACCCGCACCTCGGGGGCGGCGTCGAGGAAGAACTTGAAGGGCGTCTGCGGGAAGACGACGGTGCCGATGTCGCGCCCTTCCATCACCGCGCCGTGGGCACCGCCGAAGGCGCGCTGCAGCTCGACGAGCCGCTGGCGCACCACCGGCAGCGCCGCCAGGTGCGACGCCATCACTCCCACCTCGGGGGCGCGGATGTGGGGCTCGACCGGTTGGCCGTCGAGAGTCACGTCGACGCCGCCGTCCGTGCGCCGCTCGAGGCGTAGCGCCGAGTCGGCGACCAGCCGGGCCACCGCGGCAGAGTCCTGCGGCTCGACGCCCTGGCGCAGCGCCTTCCACCCCAGCGCCCGGTACATGGCGCCGGTGTCGACGTACGGCAGGCCGAGAGCGGCCGCCAGATCGCGGGCGACGGTGCTCTTCCCCACTCCCGCCGGGCCGTCGATGGCGACGACCACCGGCGGGCCGCCCGCGGCGCTCACCGGCGGTCCCGCCGCCTGGCCGGCCCCTTGCTGCCCGCCTTGGGGCGGCGGCCCGGTCGCGCCGGCGGCGCCTTGACCTCGGCCTTCTGCGCCGCCCGGCTGCGACGCGCGTCGGCCTCGCCGCGGCGTCGCGGAGTGACGGCGGCTTTGGCGCCGCCGGGCTCGCTCGGCGCCACCCGCCCCTGCAGCTTGGCCGACGTTCGGCCCGCCTTGCGCAGCTGCTCGATCTCGGGCTCGCTGAGCTCGCGGTAGGCGCCCGGCGGCAGCTTGGCATCGCGCAGCGGGCCGATGGCGACGCGGTGCAGTTTGAGCACGCCGTGGCCGATGCGGAAGAACATCTCGCGGATCTGGCGGCTGCGGCCCTGGCGCAGCACCACCTCCCACCAGGTGTTGCCGGTCTCGCGCCCCTTGCCGGTAGTGCGCAGCAGGCGCATCTCGGCAGGCAGTGTGCGCTGGCCGTCGATCCACATGCCGCGGCGCAACCGCTCGACGTCGCGTTCCTCGGGCATGCCCTTGACCTTCGCCTCGTAGGTTTTGGCGCAGCCGTAGCGGGGATGGGCGATGCGCTGCGCCCACTCGCCGTCGGTGGTGAGCAGCAGCAGTCCCTCGCTCTGGAAGTCGAGGCGTCCCACCGGCACCAGCGCCTTGCGCATCCCCGGCGGAATGAGGTCGAGGACGGTGGGCCGCCCCTCGGGATCGGAGACCGTGCTGACGTAGCCCGGCGGCTTGTTGAGCAGGACGTAGCGATCGGGCACCGGCGGCGGCACGCGGCGGCCATCGACCTTCACCGAGTCTGCCGCCGGATCGGCCCGGTCGCCGAGGGACGCCACCTGGCCGTTGATGGTCACCAGGCCGGCGGCGATCAGCTCCTCCGCCTTGCGGCGCGAGGCGATGCCGGCGCGGGCGAGGATCTTTTGCAGCCGCTCGCCCTTGATTGACCCATTCTTGGCTGGCGGACGCTCCATCAGCCGCCCTCCTCGAAGCGGCCGCCGTCGTAGACGCCGGCGGGCTCCTCCTCGATCTGGTCGCCACCTCCCTGGCCGTCCTCCACCGCAGGTTCCGGCTCCTCCGCTGCCGCGTCGCCGGCCGCCTCCAGCTCGGCGCTCTCGCGGGCCACCTCCTCCTCGCGGTCGAGCAGCGGCGGCTCGCCGCCACCCTCGGCGGCGAACAGCTCGTCGATCTCCTCGAGCGGCGGCAGGTCGGCGAGGGTGCCGAGCCCGAAGTGGAGCAGGAACTCGCGGGTCGTCGCGTAGAGGAAGGGCTTGCCCACCACCTGCTTGCGTCCGGCGATGCGCACCAGGCGGCGCTCGAGCAGCGTCTTGATCACCGCCACCGACTGCGCGCCGCGCATGTCGCTGATCTCGGGGCCGGTGAGCGGCTGCCGGTAGGCGATGATGGCCAGCGTTTCGAGGGCCGCCATCGACAGCCGGCTGCGGCCGGTGATCTGGAAGAAGCGCCGCAGCCAGGGGTTGAGCTCGGGGCGCGACACCAGCCGCAGGCCGCCGCCCACCTCTTCCACCATGATGCCGCGGTCCTCGGCGCCGGCGTGGCGGGCGACCACGGCGGCGAGCGCCTGCGCTGCCTCCTCGCGGTCGCCCTCGTCGAACACCTCGAGCAGCCGCTCGCGGGTCTGCGGCTCGGGGGCGACGAAGAGGATCGCCTCCAGCACGGCTTCCATCTCCGCGCGGCTGCAGGTCATCCGTGGATCCCCTCCAGGGCGTCGGCGTCGAGCTCCTTGGCGGTGCGGTAGAGCAGCACCGCGCCGGTCTTCGTCTGGTGCAGGCGCACCAGCCCCAGGCGCGCCATCTCGAGGACGGCGAGGAACGCCGACACCGCCTCGGCGCGGCAGGAACGGCTGCGGAGGTCGTCGAGGGCGTCGAAGGGGCGCCCGCCCTCGAGGCGCTTCCACAGCCGCTGTAGCTGGTCGCGGACCGAGAAGACCTCGCCGTGCAGCTGCAGCTCCGGCGGATGCTCGCGCTGGTAGCGGTCGAGCACGCCGTGCATCACCTTGAGCAGGTCGTAGAGCGACACCTCGCCGAGGTCGAGGCCCTCCCCCGCCTGGCCTGCCGCTGCCTCCTCGTCGCCCTCCGACTTTGCCAGCTCCTGCAGCTCCTTGCCGTGCCGCACCCAGATGCCGCTGCGCACGCTGTGCACCTCGGCGAGCGACTGCGCCGCCTCCTTGAGACGGCGGTACTCGAGCAGCCGCCGCACCAGCTCCTGGCGCGGGTCGGCGATCGGCTCGCCCTGGCTGTCGACCGGCCGTGGCAGCAGCATGCGCGACTTGAGCTGGATGAGCAGCGCCGCCTCGTAGACGTATTCGCCGGCGACGTCGAGGTCGAGCTCCTCCATCAGCGCCAGGTACTCGTGGAACTGGTCGCAGATGCGCGCCACCGGGATGTCGGCGATCTCCACCTGGTTGACCTTCACCAGGTGCAGCAGGAGGTCGAGCGGCCCCTCGAAGACAGGGAGGCAGACCCGCCACGATTCGGGAAGCGTCCCGTCGCTGGGGCGCACGTCGCTCATCGTCGCGGCGACCTCAGCGCCTGCCGGCGGCGACTGCGGTCATGCCGCCGTCCGCCGCTTTCTATAGTCGAGCCCGATCGCCGCGCGCACCCGCTCGATGGTCTCGGCGGCGCGCTCGCGGGCCTGCCGCGAGCCGGCGATGAGGATGTCGAGCAGAGTGTCGGGGTCGCGCAGCAGCTCCTCCCGCTTCTGGCGGAAGGGGGCGAGGTAGTCGATGAGGATCTGCGCCAGCAGCCGCTTGTCGTCGACGCAACCGATCTGGGCGGCGCGGCACTCGCGATCGACCCGCTCGCGCACCTCGGGAGTGGAGACCAGCTCGTGGAAGCGAAAGAGGTTGCAGACGTCGGGGCGCCCCGGGTCGCTGCGCCGCAGGCGCTGCGGATCGGTGAACATCTGCATGCACTTGGTGCGGATCTCGTCGGGCGTGTCGGTGAGGTTGATGGCATTGCCGTACGACTTCGACATCTTGCGGCCGTCGAGCCCCGGCACCTTGGGCGTCGGCGTCAGCAGCGGCTGCGGCTCGGGGAAAACCTCGCCGTAGAGGCCATTGAAGCGGCGGGCGATCTCGCGGCTGATCTCGAGGTGCGCCACCTGGTCCTCGCCCACCGGCACGTAGTGGGCGCGGTACATGAGGATGTCGCCGGTCTGCAGCACCGGGTAGCCGAGAAAGCCGAATGTGGACAGGTCCTTGTTGTCGAGCTGCTTGATCTGGTCCTTGTAGGTGGGGACTCGTTCCAGCCAGCCGAGCGGGGTGAGCATCGACAGCACGAGAAAGAGCTCGGCGTGCTCGGGCACCATCGACTGCACGAAGATCACCGAGCGCGCGGGATCGAGGCCGCCGGCGATGAGGTCGGCGGCCACGTCGAGAGCGGTCGCCGCCACCTGCGAGGTGTCGGCGTAGTCGGTGGTCAGCGCGTGCCAGTCGGCGACGAAGTAGTAGCAGGAGTAGCGGTCCTGCAGCTCCGCCCAGTTCTTCACCGCCCCGAAGTAGTTTCCCAGGTGGATCCGCCCGGTGGGGCGGATGCCGGAAAGCACTACGGGCAGCTGGGTTTCGCTCATGGTTAGGGGCCGGGAGTATACCCCGCGCACTACCGCCCGCCGGCCGCCTCGACGGCCGCCGCGAAGGCGGCGATGCGGGCCTCGCTCTGACGCAGCGCGCGGCCGCCGCGCAGCAGGAAGAGAACCTGCAGCGCGAAGGTGAGCGCGAACGCGCCGTGGTGCACCCAGGCCGGCCAGAAGTGCGAATAGACCGGGAAGCCGCTGCTGAAGAGGAGAACCATCGCGGTGGCGGCGCCCGCTGCCCACAGCGAGCCGGCACGCGCCAGCCGCGCGTGATCGGCGGCCCAGTCGGGCGGCAGCCGAAGCTCTGACGCGGTGCGCCGCACCAGCCGCCGCGTCCCCTGCAGGTAGACCAGCACGCAGAGGTTGGCGAAGAGCAGGGCGCCGGTGGGAAAGAGCGCCAGCGCCAGGTGGCGTTGCGTCGCCTCCTCGCCGCTCGCCTGGTAGCCCAGCGCCCCGGCGGCGACGAGCAGCAGGCTGCCGACCCACCCCAGCACCAGCACGGCACGGATCACGATGTCACCCTCCCTTTCTCGCGCCTCGCGGTGACGGCGGCCGCCGTGGTCTCGAGCGGCTCGCCGCGCCCTGTCTCGCCGCGCCCTGTCTCGCCCGGCCCTGACTCGCCCGGCCCTGACTCACTCCGCCCTGGCTCGCCCCGCCCTGACTCACCCCGCACCAGGGGCTGGCGCTCGGCCGCCGCCAGCTCGCGGGCGTCGCGCCAGGCGCGCACCAACCAGTCGTGGTCGCGGGGCAGCTGGGCGAAGCGGAATGGCGGCAGTCCCGCCTGTCGCTCGCCCAGCAGCTCGCCAGGGCCGCGCAGCCGCAGATCCTCTTCGGCAATGGCGAAGCCGTCGGTGGTACCGGCGAAGACCGCCAGCCGTTGCCGCGCCGTCTCGCCGCCGGCACCATGGATGGCGACGCACCACGAGGCGCGCTCACTGCGGCCGACCCGCCCGCGCAGCTGGTGCAGCTGCGCCAGCCCGAAGCGCTCCGCCCCCTCGATCACCATGGCGGTGGCGGCCGGCACGTCGACGCCCACCTCGACGACGGTGGTCGCGAGCAGCAGCCGCAGGTCGCCGCGGCGGAAGTCCTCCATCACCTGCTCGCGTGCCGCGGCCGGCAGCTCACCGTGGAGCACCGCCGACGGAACGCTTGCGAAGTCCTGGCGCAGCCGCTCCCCGAGACCGGCGAGCGAGGGTGCTCGCGGGCCGTCCGCGGCCTCGCCGATGGCGGGGAAGACGACATACGCCTGCCCGCCGGCCGCCAGCTCCTCGCGCAGCCGCCCGTAGACCTCGCGCCGCCGCGCTGCCGGCACCACCTCGGTGGCGACCGGCGAGCGTCCCGCCGGCAGCTCGTCCAGCACCGCCAGGTCGAGGTCGCCATGAGCGGCGAGGGCGAGCGAGCGCGGGATGGGCGTGGCGCTCATCACCAGCAGGTCGGGACGCGCCCCCTTGGCGGCCAACAGCTCGCGCTGGCGCACGCCAAAGCGGTGCTGCTCGTCGATCACCACCAGGGCCAGGTGCTGGAAGCGCACTGCCGGCTCGAGCAGCGCCTGCGTTCCCACCACCAGGGGCACCTGCCCGCGCGCCAGCGCCCGCCGCTCCACCTCGCCGCCACGACCGCCGGCGAACAGGGCGAGCCGGTAGTGGCGGCCCAGCAGCCGCGACAGACCCAGGAAGTGCTGCTCGGCGAGCAGCTCGGTGGGAGCGAGAAAGGCGGCCTGCAGCCCGCTCTCGGCGGCGATGAGCAGCAGCAGGGCGGCGACGATGGTCTTGCCGCTGCCGACGTCCCCTTGCAGCAGCCGCCGCATGGGGGCGGGGCCCTGGAGATCCGCCACCAGCTCGCCGAGGACGCGCTTCTGCGCCCCGGTGAGCCGGAAGGGCAACACCTCGCGCGCCCGCGCCCGCAGCGCGTCGTCGATGCGGTAGCGATGCGGCTTGGTTACCTGTCGCTGCGCCAAGGCGCGAGCGGCGAGCTCGCGCTGCTGCGCCAGCAGCTCGCCGTACACCAGGCGGTGATGGGCAGGGGTGGCGCCGGCGGAGAGCGCCTGAGGGTCGGCGCCGGCCGGCGGCGAGTGCAACTGTCGCAGCGCCGCCGGCAGCTCTGGCAGCGAGTGACGGGCGAGGAGCGCCGGCGGCAAGGGCTCCGGCAAGAGGCGATCGAGGTCGAGGCGGGCGAGCGCCGCCGCCACCCAGCCGCGCAGCCGGTGACCGCCGATGCCGGCGACGTCGGGATAGACCGGCTCGACTCCGGCTGGTGCCTCCCCCGCCGGGCGCCACTCGGGGTGCGCCAGCACGAGGCCACGCCGGCTGCGCTGCACGCGACCGTGCAGCACCACCTCGCCCACCGCCGGCAGCTTGTCGGCCAGCCAGGGCTGACCGAACCAGGTGACGGCGAGGGCGCCGCTGGCGTCGCGGAAGGTGGCCTCGACGAGGACCCGGCGGCCGGCGCGCCGCAACCGTACGCCTTCGAGCGTGCCGCGCAGCTGCACGGTGGAGCCCGCCAGCGCCCCCTTCACCGGCACCGTCTGGCGGCGGTCCTCGTAGAGGCGTGGCAGGTGCCAGATCAGGTCGCCGACGGTGGTCAATCCCGCGGCGGCCAACGTGGCCGCGATGCATGGGCCGATTCCCGGCAGCGCCCGCAGCGGCGAGCGCAGGTCGAGCGCGGCGGGGTGGGCGACGGGCGAGGGAGCGGCGGCGACGGACGTGATGGGGCTACTCGCGGAAGCCCATCTTCACCAGGCCGAACTGCAGCTCGTCTCCCGGCTTGACCTCCACCGGCACGCCCGTCTCCACCCGCTCGCCGTTGACGAAGGTGCCGTTCATCGTCCCGATCTCCTCGCAGACGAAGAACTTGCCGCCGCGACGGTAGATCTTGGCGTGGCGCCGGCTGGTCGAGCGCTGAGTGTCGACCGGCGTCAGGTCGACGTCAGGGAGGATGCCGGTGACCGGGTCGCGCCGGCCGACCAGCGTCTCGGAGCTGGTCGACAGGTGGAACTCCATGCCCGAGGCGTGGAGCAGCTTCTGCGGCGCCATCGCCCCCGCCGCCGCCGGCTTCTCCTGCGGCGGCATCTCGGGGGCCTGCATGGCCTGGCTCTCGACGCCCTGGGCGCCGAGGGCCTCGCGCAACATCTGGTCGGTCTGCCGCAGCCGTCGCGACAGCTTGCGCATGATGCGCACCGCGATTTCCGGCTTGGTGCGCAGCATCTGGTCGAAGGTGGCGCCGTTGATGCGGATCACCTTGCAGTCGACGAGCGCGCGCGCCGAGGCGGTGCGCGGGAGGTCCTCGAGCAGCGACATCTCGCCGAAGAAGTCCCCCTTCTCGAGCACCGCCAGCTGCTCGTCCTCGCCGTTGACCGTCTTGAGGATCTCGACCTGCCCCTCCTGGAGGATGAACATCTCGGTGCCGAGGTCACCCTCGCGGAAGAGATACTCGAGGGCGGCGTGCTCCTCGGTGAACTGCGGCACGCCCTTCTTGCCGGGCGGCGCCGGCGCGCCGGGGTTGCCGGTGGTCGACTTGAAGACGGGCTTCGTCATCGCGGGCAAGTCGTCGAGGGGATGGTCTTGCTGAGGCGGCTATCCGCGGCGTCCGGCGACATGAAGCTCCTGCTGGCGCGGATCGAGCCGCCCGAGGGCGCCCAGCGGCAGTGTCA
>DASYUP010000145.1:0-4466 GCA_036001185.1 Thermoanaerobaculia bacterium | reverse complement strand
CGCCGATGTCATCGCGAGCGAGCGAAGCGAGCGCGGCGATCTCGACGTTGAAGTAGCGGCAGGCGCCGATGTCATCGCGAGCGAGCGAAGCGAGCGCGGCGATCTCGACGTTGAAGTAGCGGCAGGCGCCGATGTCATCGCGAGCGAGCGAAGCGAGCGCGGCGATCTCGACGTTGAAGTAGCCCGAGGCGCCGATGTCATCGCGAGCGAGGGAAGCGAGCGTGGCGATCTCGACGTTGAAGCTCGCGCCCGGCGCAGGGTAACACGCTCGCCACGCCCCCCCGGTACAATCCCTGCAGCTCAGCGTGGGGGTTCCGGTGGAGCGAGATCAGCCAGCGGCACAGCAGCGGCGCGAGGAGGTCGACGACCAGGCCTACCGCCTCGCGGCCAGCCGCGACCTCGACCTGCTCTCTGCCCGCGAGGTGGTGCAGGTCATCCAGGCCGAAGATGCGCGCGTGGCGGCGGCGGTCGCGGCCGAGGCCGAGGCGCTGGTGGCGGCCGTCGAGGCGGTGACGGCGCGGCTCGCGGCCGGCGGCCGGCTCTTCTACGTCGGCGCCGGCACCAGCGCTCGCATCGCGGCGCTCGACGCCGCCGAGATCCCGCCCACCTACGGCACCTCGCCCGAGCTCGTGCAGGTGATCGTCGCCGGCGGCGAGCGCGCCCTGCTGCACGCCGTCGAGGGGGCCGAGGACGACGCCGAAGCGGGGCGCTGCGAGGTGCTGGAGCGGGTGCGCACCAGCGACGCCGTGGTGGGAATCGCCGCCTCCGGCAGCACGCCCTTCACGGTCGCCGCGGTGAAGGAGGCGCGGCGGCTGGGCGCCCTCACCATCGCGGTGACCGCGCGCCGCGGCTCGCACCTTGCCGCCGCCGCCGAGCTTGCCGTGGTGCCGGCGACCGGCGCCGAGGTGGTGATGGGATCGACGCGGATGAAGGCGGGCACGGCGCAGAAGCTGGTGCTCAACGCCCTGTCGACGGCGGTGATGGTGAGACTGGGCAAGGTCTGCTCCAACCTGATGGTGGAGATGCCGGCCACCAACGCCAAGCTGCGCCGGCGGGCGGCGGTGATGGTGGAGCTGCTCGCCGAGGTCGACCCCGCGGCCGCCGCCGCCGCCCTCGATGCCGCCGGCGGCGAGGTGAAGACGGCGGTGCTCGTGGCGCGCGGCTGGGGGGCCGACGAGGCGCGGCGGGCGCTGGCGGCCGCGGGCGGCAACCTGCGGCGGGCCCTGGCGACGGCTTCGCCTGGGGCACCGCGAGCGGGAGACGGGTGAGCCGCCTCGAGCGGCTGATGCGCGTCGCCGCCAAGCCGCGGCGCACCGTCATCGGCCTCATGTCGGGAACCTCGCTGGACGGCATCGACGCGGCGCTGGTCGAGATCAGCGGCAACGGCCGTGACGCCGCCGTGCAGTTGCTCGCCTTCGCCACCTACCCGTTTCCGCCCGCCCTGCGCGAGCGCGTCTTCCGTCTCTTCGATCCGGCCTCGGCGCGTATCGACGAGATCTGCCGCCTCGACTTCCTGCTCGGCGAGCTCTTCGCCGCCGCGGCGCTCGAGCTGCTGCGCGGCCAGCGGCTCGCTCCCGAGGACGTCGACCTGCTGGGCACCGCCGGCCAGACGGTGTGGCACGCGCCGGAGCCGGTGGTAGCCGAGCTGTCGACCGAGTGGTCGGGCGACCTGCTGATGACCCGCTCGACGCTCGCCATCGGCCAGAGCGCGGTGCTCGCCGAGCGCACCGGAATCCTCACCGTCGGCGACCTGCGGGTGCGCGACGTCGCCGCCGGCGGCCAGGGGGCGCCGCTGGTCGCTTACGCCGACTGGGTGTTGCTCACCCACCCGTCGCTGGGACGGTGCGTGCAGAACATCGGCGGCATCGGCAACGTCTCCTACCTGCCGCCCGCCGCCGAGCGCGGCGAGGTGGTGGCCTTCGACACCGGTCCCGGCAACATGGTCATCGACGGCGTCACCGAGGCGGTCACCGGCGGGCGGCTGCGCTACGACGAGGACGGCCGGTTGGCGGCGAGCGGCAGGGTGCGCCCGGAGCTGCTCGCCGGCTGGCTGGCCGATCCCTACTTCGCCCACCCGCCGCCCAAGACCACCGGTCGCGAGCTGTTCGGCATCCCCTTCGTGCAGCGTGCGCTCGCCGACGGCGCGCAGGTGCCGGCGGAGGATCTGGTCGCTACCGTCACCGCGCTGACCGCCGAGAGCATCGCTCGCGCCTACCGCGACTTCGTGGCGCCCCGTGGCGCCATCGACGAGGTGATCGTCGGCGGCGGCGGCGCCCGCAACCCGGCGCTGCTCGCCATGCTGCGCGAGCGGCTCCCGGGCGTGCCGGTGGTCACCCACGAGGAGCGCGGCATCGACAGTCGCGCGAAAGAGGCCATATCGATTGCGGTGATCGCCAACGACTCGCTGGCCGGTCTCGACACCAACCTCCACGGTGCCACCGGCGGCCGACCGACGGTGCTGGGGAAGATCAATCTCTGAGCGGTCGGCGCGGTACCCAGGCCGGCACCTCGCGCCGGTAGCGCTCCCAGCATTCGCCGAAGCGTTCCTGCAGGTGGCGCTCTTCGAGGCGCGTACCGACCGCCAGGTAGGTGGTCGCCGCGCACGCAAACAGCAGCCGGCCGGCGCTCATCGTCGGCGTGCCCCAGGCGCCGAGGACGAAGGCGAGGCTGATGGGGTGGCGCATCCAGCGGTAGACGCCGCGGCGCACGAGCACGGGCGGTGCCGGCTCGCGCTCACGCGCCCACCGCCAGGCCTGAGCAAGCCCGAACAGCCGCGCGTGCCCGAGGGTGCGCAGGGCGACCACCGCCAGCAGCCAGCCGGCAATGCCGAGAGCGCGCAGCGCTCCCCTCGCCGGCGTGGCGGTGAGGGCCCAGACGGGCGCCGGCAGCGGTCGCCACTGCCAGAAGAGCAGGGCGAGGAAGGCGCCGGCCACCAGCACGTAGGTGGTGCGTTCCAGCGCCGCCGGCAGCCAGCGCGCCAGCCGCTGCTTCCACGCCGGCAGCGCCAGCAGGCTGTGGCTGGCGGCGAAGAGGAGGAAGAGCCCGCCATCGAGCGGCAGGGCGACGCCCGCCGGCGCGGTGGGACCGACGTCGATCGTGCGGCGCACCCAGAAGTTCTCCAGGAAGCAGACGAGGTAGACCAGCGATCGCACCGCTACCAGGTAGCCGAGCAAGGCGTAGAGGAGACCTAGTGCTCGCAGCGGTCGCACGGGCGGTACTGTAGTCGCCCAGATGACGGCATTCCCGCCACCGCCGGCACGCCCGCGGCTGCTCCACGGCCGCGCCTTCGTCGGCGGCGAGGTGCGCGAGCAGGTAACCGTGGCGATCGACGGCGGCGCCATCGCCGCCGTGCGAGTGGGGGAGGCGCCGCCAGTGGGCGCCGAACGCGTGGAGGGCGTGCTTGCTCCCGGTTTCGTCGACCTGCACGTGCACGGCGGGGCCGGCGCCGACTTCATGGACGGCACCGTCGAGGCGGTTCGCACCGCCTGCGCCTTCCACGCCCGTCACGGGACGGTGGCCCTAGCCGCCACCACGCTGTCGGCGGGGCGCGCGGCGGTGGGCGCCGCCGTCGCCGCCGCCGCGGCGGTGGCCCGCGAGCCCCGTCCCGGCGAGGCGCACATCGCCGGCATCCACCTCGAGGGGCCCTACCTCAATCCCGCCAAGGCGGGCGCGCAGGATCCGGCCGCGCTGCGCGCCGCCGACCGCGAGGAGGTGGAGGAGTGGCTCGCCGCCGCCGGCCCGCTGCCGGTGCTGATGACCCTGGCACCCGAGGTGCCGGGGGCGCTCGAGCTGATCGAGGCGCTGGCCGGCCGCGTCACCTTCTCGCTCGGCCACACCGAGGCGAGCGCGGAGCTGGCGGCCGCGGCGCTCCGTCGCGGCGCCCGCCACTTCACCCACCTGTGGAACGCCATGCCGCCGCTGCACCACCGGCGGCCGGGCACCGTCGGCGCGGCGCTCGCCAGCGAGGCCGCCACCGTCGAGCTGATCGCCGACGGGCTGCACGTGCACCCGCTCCTGCTCGCCGCCTGCGCGCGCCTGCTGCCCGATCGAGTGGCGCTGGTCACCGACGCCATGCGCGCCGCCGGCATGCCGCCGGGCGCCTATCGCCTGGGGAGCCTCGAGGTCGAGGTCGGCGCGGGGGCGGCCCGCCTCGCCGACGGCACCCTCGCCGGCAGCTTGTTGACCATGGACGCCGCGGTGCGCACCATGGTGCGCGCCGGGCTGCCGCTGGCGCGCGTCCTGCCGCTAGCCAGCGCGGTGCCAGCCCGAGTGCTGGGGCTCTCGACCCACGGCCGCATCGCTGCCGGCGCCGCCGCCGACCTGGTGGCGCTCGACGAGGAGCTGACCGCGTCGCGAGTGTGGATCGCCGGCGAGCAGGTGGCCTGAGCCGGGAGCTGTAGCCGCGACGGCGAGCCTGCGAGATCCGCCCCTACAAGAGCGTGCCGCGCAGAATCATCGAGGCGACG
>DASYUP010000144.1:0-4587 GCA_036001185.1 Thermoanaerobaculia bacterium | reverse complement strand
GGTGCCGGGGGGCAGTAGCGGCACCAGGTAGTCCCCGTTGTCCTGACTGACCGTCGTGCGCTCGCCCTGCATCGAGGGTGAGGTGACGGTGACGGTGACTCCGGGCAACGCCGAGCCATCGGTGCCAGTGACGTGCCCGGTGATCGTGCCGGTGGGGTTCTGCGCCCACGCCGCCCCGGCGACCAGGGTGCCGCAGGCGAGCATGGCGAGAACCAGCGCGCGAACGATTCGCATCGAGCTTTACCTCCCTTGCGGAGACGCGGGCCGCCGGGAATCGGCGGGCGCGTGCCATCGGACGGACGGACCAAACGAACGGACGAGCCGACGGAACTGGTGAAACTGACACTCGCACGAAGCAGGCCGCTTGCCAAGGGGGTGGACGGCGGAAGTCGTTGATTCGCCGAGGGCAGGCCCAGCCGCATCCGGCCCGGCGGCACAGACTTTTGAATCTCCGGTGCAGGATCTTGGAGCGGCGCCCGTTCCGGGGGCCCGGCCGAGGGGGGGAACCTACCGGCGGCGGGCGAAGCCGGTGACGATGTAGGACCCCGAGCGCTGGTCCTTCTTGAGCTTGACGATGTTCTTGCGCTCGGCGTCTTCGAGCAGGTCGGAGAAGGCCGAGTAGCCGTAGTAGCCCTCGTTGAAGGAGGGTCGCTTGCGCTGCATCGTCTGCTTGATCATCGATCCCCAGAGCACGTCCTTGTTCTCGCGCGAGAGGGCGAGGATCGCCTCGGTGAGCAGGGCGAAGACCTCCTGCTCCTTCTTCGGCAGCGCGTCGAGCTTGGGCACCCGCTCGACGTCGCGCCAGATGTCCTCGTAGTAGATGAACTCGTCGCAGCTGTCGATCAGCAGGCTCGAGGAGGAGTTCTTGACGCCGCAGCCGATGACGTATTTGTCGTTCTCTTTGAGCTTGGAGACCAGCGGCGAGAAGTCGCTGTCGCCCGACAGCAGCACGAAGGTGTCGAGGTGCTCCTTGGAGTAGGAGAGGTCCATGGCGTCGACCACCATCTTGATGTCGGCGCTGTTCTTCCCCGAGTAGGAGCGCTGCGGGATGTCGATGAGCTCGATGCCGGCCTCGTGGAAGGGACGCTTGTAGTCGCCGTAGCGGCTCCAGTCGGCGTACGCCTTCTTGACGATGATCTTGCCCTTCTCGAGCAGCCGCTCGAGCACCAGGTTGATGTCGAAGTTGATGCCCGAGTCGCGAGCGCCGATGGCGACGTTCTCGAGGTCGCAGAAGAGCGCCAGCTTGCGCTCCTCGTAGGCGGCGGTGGCGCGGTCGGGGACCGCGGTGACGATCTCGCGGATCAACTCCTGCAGCTGCGGCACGCCGAGCGAGAGGGTGTCGGTGTCGCGGCCGGGCAGCAGCCGCGGCTCCTCGCGCGGGGCCACGGGTTCGCGCAGCGGGCGCGCGCGTGGTGCCTCGGCGGGGACGGCAGCAGCCACTTTTGGCTCGCCTTTTGGCTCGCCGGCGGCGGCGCCGCGGCCGCGGCCGTTGCGGCGGCGGCGGCGGTGGGCTGGGGCGGGCTCGCCGACTGCGGCGGCGGGATCGACGGGCGCCGTCTCACCGCCCGCGGGAGGCTCCAGCGATTCGCCCTCGCCCCCCGGCAACTCCTCTCCCTCGCCGGTGAGCGGCGCCGGCTCCGCGGCGTAGGGCTCAACCGCCGCCGGTGGCGGCAGGGCCGGTGGCAGGAGGGCGCTCCGCGCCGGGGCAGCCATCTGGCCACGGCCACCAGGCTGGGCAGGAGGCGCCGGTGTCGCCGGCGAAGCGCCCTCGGCCGGGCCGCGGGCCGGCTCGTGCTCCTTGGCCGGCGCTTTCTCCGGAGCTTCCGCCCCCTCCGCCGTGGGGCGCGACCACCAGGGTGCCATCGGCGCGTTAGCATATCATCTGCCGCGACTTAGCGGCCGCCGCACTCCCCACCGCCATGCGCATCGCCCTGCTGGTCACCGGCGCCTCGGGCATGCGGTTGCCCGTGCACCTGCTGCGAGCGCTCGCCGGGTCGGCTGCCGTCGAGCGGGTGCACCTGGTGCTCTCCGCGGGCGCCGCCCAGGTGCTCCGCCACGAGGTGGGTGGAAGCGCGGCGCCGGCGCGCGCCCTGGTGGCCGCCGCGGCGCTGGTGCCGGCGGCGGCCGCCAAGCTGGCGATCCACCGCGACGGCGAGCTCGACGCGCCAATCAGCTCGGGGTCCTACCGCCTGGCGGGCACCGTCGTCCTGCCGTGCAGCGGCTCGACGCTGGGGGCGCTCGCCACCGGCGCCGGCACCACCCTCGTCCATCGCGCCGGCGCGGTGGCGCTCAAGGAGCGCTGGCCGCTGGTGCTCGGCTTTCGCGAGACACCGCTCGGCATCGTCCACCTGGAGAACCTGCGACGGCTCGCCTATGCCGGCGCCGTCGTGCTGCCGCCGATCCCCGCCTTCTACGTCGAGCGGGCGACCGCCGCGACGGCGGCCCAGGGCGCGCCCCTGCCCGCAACCGCTCCGGCGGAGACCCTCGAGCGCTTCCTCGATGCCTACGCGCTGCGGGTCCTCGACCACCTCGGCGTGCCGGCGCCGGCGGCCGCCGCGGCGCTGCGCTGGGGCGCCGCCGAGTAAATCCTCACGCCGGGACGACGTGGGCGTCGCCGCCGCGGTAGACGCCGCGCGTGTCGACGATCAGCGGCGCGTGCCGGCGCACCAGCTCGTAGTCGACGCCGCTGTGGTTGGTGACCACCACCACGGCGTCTTGCGCCGCCAGCATCGCCGCGTCGAGCGGCAGGCTGCGCATCCCGGCGTAGGCGGGGAAGTGCCGCATCGAGGGCGTCGCCGGCACCAGCGGGTCGTGGTACTCGACCGCGGCGCCGAGGCGAGTGAGCAGGTCGAGGATGACGAACCCCGGGCTCTCGCGCACGTCGTCGACGTCGCGCTTGTAGGCCATGCCGAGCAGCAGGACGCGCGAGCCCTTGACCGGCTTGCCGCGCTCGTTGAGGGCGCGCGCGAGGCGCTCGACCACGTATTCGGGCATGCGCACGTTGACCTCACCGGCGAGCTCGATAAAGCGCGCCGCCACGCCGTGCTCGCGCGCCTTCCAGGCGAGGTAGAAGGGGTCGACGGGGATGCAGTGGCCGCCCCACCCGGGGCCGGGGTCGAAGCGCATGAAGCCGAACGGCTTGGTGGCGGCGGCGTCGAGCACCTCCCAGACGTCGATGCCCATGCGTTCGTAGATCATCTTCAGCTCGTTGACGAGGGCGATGTTGACGCCGCGGAAGATGTTCTCCAGCAGCTTGGTCGCCTCCGCCGTCCGCGTCGAGGAGACGCGCACCACCGCCGGCGTCACCCGCCGGTAGAAGGCCTCGGCGAGCGCCGCCGAGGCGTCGTCGTCGGCGCCCACCACCTTGGGGATGGTGCCGCCGCTGTACTCGCGGTTGCCGGGATCCTCGCGCTCGGGCGAGTAGGCGAGGAAGAAGTCGCGGCCGCAGGCGAGCCCGGAGCCGGCGAGGATCGGCAGCACCAGCTCGGCAGTGGTGCCGGGGTAGGTCGTCGACTCGAGCACCACGAGCTGCCCCGCGCGCAGGTGGGCGGCGATCGTCTCGGCGGTCGCCGCGACGTAGCGCAGGTCGGGCTCGCGCTGCGGCGTAAGCGGTGTGGGCACGCAGATGGCGATGACGTCGGCCTCGCCGAGGCGCGTGAAGTCGCCGGCGGCGGCGAAGCGATGCGCGTCCAGCAATGAGCGCAGCCGCCCCTCGGCGACGTGGCGCAGATAGGGACGCCCGGCGTTGAGCGCCCCGACCTTGGCGGGGTCGTTGTCGAAGCCGAGCACCGGGAAGCCGCGCTCGGCGGCGGTGAGCGCCAGCGGCAGGCCGACGTAGCCGAGGCCCAGCACGGCCACCGTGGCGGTGCCGCTGTCGAGCAAACGGGCCAGGCGGTCCGCCGGCGTCTCGGTAATCCGCCCGTCGCCCGTGCGCTCGTCGAGCAGCGCCATCGCCTTCAGCTCCCCGCCGCCGGGTCGGGCGCCAGCCGCAGCACCGGCGCCGCGGCGGCGGGCGCCGGCGCGGCGGCGGCAGCGCGCTCACGGGGCGCCTCGGCAAGTGCTCCGTGCGCCGGCGCGCTCTGTGCTACCAGCTCGAAGAGCAGGCGGCGGCTGCCCGCCTCGTCGCCGTTGCGCTGCAGCTGTGCCAGGCGGCCGAGCGCGCTTTCGATCTCGCGGCCGCCCGGGCCGCTGAGCCGGCAGGAGCGGATCTTCGGATGGATGGTCTGCACCGCCGGCTCCTCGGCGAGGGCCAGCTCCTCGACCAGCTTCTCGCCCGGGCGCGGGGCAGTGAAGACGATGGGGATGTCGGCGTACGGCTCGAAGCCGGCGAGGCGGATCATCTGCTCGGCGAGGTCGAGGATCTTGACCGGCTGTCCCATGTCGAGGAGCAGCAGCTCGCCGGTGCCACCCAGCGCCGCCGCCTCGAGCACCAGCTGGGCCGCCTCCTCGGGGGTCATGAAGAAGCGCGTCATCTCGGGGTGGGTGACCGTCACCGGCCCGCCGCGCTCGATCTGCCGGCGGAAGGTGGTGACCACCGAGCCCGAGCTGCCGAGGACATTGCCGAAGCGCACCGCCAGGAAGCGCCCC
>DASYUP010000143.1:0-9100 GCA_036001185.1 Thermoanaerobaculia bacterium | reverse complement strand
TGGGCGACGTCCTAGGCAAGTTCCACCCCCACGGCGACGTCGCCTGCTACGAGGCCATGGTGCTCATGGCGCAGCCGTTCAGTGTGCGGTATCCGCTGGTCGACGGGCAGGGCAACTGGGGCTCGCAGGACAACCCGCGCTCCTTCGCCGCCATGCGCTACACCGAGGCGCGCCTCACGTCCTTCGCGCAGACGCTGCTGGCGGAGCTCGGCCAGGGCACCGTCGAGTGGGTGCCCAACTTCGACGGCACGCTGGAGGAGCCCGAGGTGCTGCCGTCGCGGCTGCCGCACGTGCTGCTCAACGGCGCCTCGGGCATTGCCGTCGGCCTCGCCACCGACATTCCGCCCCACAACCTGCGCGAGCTGGTGGCCGCCGCCATCGCCCTGCTCGAAGACCCCGACCTGCCGGCACGCCAGCTCGCCAAGCTGCTGCCCGGCCCCGACTTCCCGACCGAGGCGGAGATCATCAGCACCCCCGAGGAGCTGCGCGCCATCCACGACACCGGCAGCGGCAGCATCCGCATGCGCGCCGCCTGGGAGCGCGAGGAGGGGGAGGTGGTCATCACCGCCCTGCCATACCAGGTCTCGGGCAGCAAGGTGCAGCAGCAGATCGCCGCCCAGATGCAGGCCAAGAAGCTGCCCTGGGTGGACGACCTGCGCGATGAGAGCGACCACGAGAGCCCGACGCGGCTGGTGATCTCGCTGCGCAGCAGCCGGGTGGATGTCGAGGCGGTGATGGCGCACCTCTTCGCCACCACCGACCTCGAGCGCACCTACCGCGTCAACATGAACGCCATCGGCCTCGATGGCCGGCCGCGGCTCTACACGTTGCGCTCGATGCTCGACGAGTGGCTGCAGTTCCGCACCGAGACGGTGCGCCGGCGGCTGCAGTGGCGCTACGACCGCGTGCTCGCGCGTCTCCACATCCTCGAAGGCTTCCTGGTCGCCTTCCTCAACGTCGACGAGGTGATCGCCATCATCCGCCGCGAGGAGGAGCCCAAGCCGGTGATGATGGCGCGGTTCGCGCTCACCGACGCGCAGGCCGAGGCCATCCTCGAGCTCAAGTTGCGCCACCTCTCGCGGCTCGAGGAGATAAAGATCCGCGGCGAGCAGGACGAGCTGATGCGCGAGCGCGACGCGCTGGAGAGCGTCCTCAAGTCGAAGAAGCGGCTGGCGAGGAAGGTGCGCGAGGAGCTGGAGGCCGACGCCGAGGCGCACGGCGACGCCCGGCGCTCGCCGATCGTCCGCCGCGAGGCGGCGCGCGCTCTCGCCGAGGCCGAGCTCGTCCCCTCCGAGCCGGTGACGGTGGTCATCTCGGAGAAAGGTTGGGTGCGCGCCGCCAAGGGCCACGAGCTGGAGGCGCGCGAGCTCGCCTACCGCGCCGGCGACTCGTTCCTGCATGCCGCCCGCGGGCGCAGCAACCAGCCGGCGGTTTTCCTCGACTCGACCGGCCGTGCCTACACGTTGCCCAGCCACAACCTGCCCTCGGCGCGCGGACAGGGCGAGCCGCTCACCAGCACCCTCAACCCGCCGTCTGGCGCGTCGTTCGTCGGCGTCGTGCTGGCCGGCGACGACGACCTGGTGCTGCTCAGCAGCGACGCTGGCTACGGCTTCCTCGCGCCGTTCGGCGAGCTGCAGACGCGGCACAGCGGGGGCAAGGCGGTGATGTCGCTGCCGGCCGGTGTGCGGCCGCTGCCGCCGCTGCGGGTGGGCAAGGTGGGGGAGGAGCTGCTGGCCGCCGCTACCAGCGCCGGCAACCTGCTGCTGTTCCCGCTCGCCGAGCTGCCGCAGATGCCGCGTGGCAAGGGCGTCAAGTTGCTCAACATCCCCGCCAAGCGCCAGGCCGAGGAGAAGCTGGTGGCGCCGGTGGTGGTGGCTGCGGGCGGCGCCCTCAAGGTCTACGCCGGCAAGCGCTTCTACCAGGTGAAGAAGGGCGACCTCGAGCTCTTCGTCGGCGCCCGCGCCCAGCGCGGCGGCCGCCTGCCGCGCGGCTTCCAGAACGTCACCGGCCTCGAGGCGCTGGGCGAGCGCGACGACGGCGGCGGCGAGACTCCCGCCTCCTGAGCCGGCGGCTCGCCCCCACACCACCGGCGATCGCCCTCTCGGATGAGATGGGGGTTGCGAAATTCGTAGATAGGTGTAACATGTCTTCGCGACATAATCGCCCCACAAAACGGCTCGAGGAGGACCTCCCCATGCATGCCACGCGAAAGGCCTGCTTCGCCCTTGCCCTGTTGCTGTGCGCGCTGCCTGGCCGCGCAGCCGTGGCCCCCACCGGCCGCGAGCTTCCCATCAGCTCCGCCACCCGACAGCAGCATCCCTCGGCGGCCTACATGGGTAGCCGGGCCGTCATTGCCTGGGAAGATGTCACCGGCGTGGTGATGCGCGCCTACGACCCCGCCGGTCGCGCCGTCAGTGCGGCCACGCAGCTCGCCGCGAACGATCCGCTGCCCGAGGTCCCCTTCCTCATCGTGCGCAAGGAGCAGCACGAGCCGGTGATCGCCGTCAGGGGCAACGGCTTCGTCGCCGCCTGGGTCGAGCAGACCATCCACTACCGCTCCGACTTCTTCTACGAGCGCCGTGACCTGCTCGCCAGCAGCGTGATGGTGCGGCTGTTCGACGGCAACGGCACGGCGCAGGTGCGGTCGTGGCAGGTTGCCGGCGGCGACGGCGTGGTGTCGCGGCCGGCGATCGTGGCGCAGGGCAACGGCTACTGGGTGGTCTGGCAGCAGGTCGGCGGCAGCACCCCGGGCATCCACCTAAGTCGGCTCGACGACCATGCGAAACCGGGTCTCGAGGTCGCGGTGTCTTCGGGCGGCGTCCGCCCGGCACTGGCGGCGGCAGACAATCGGCTGCTGGTGGCGTGGCAGCAGTGCTGCGGCACCGCGCCGGTCAAGAACGAGGTCTTCGCCCGCCTGATCGACCTCGACGGCACGCCACACGGCTCGCCCTTCGTGGTCTCCACCGGCGGCGTCCACTCCGAGCAGCCGGCGGTTGTAGCCGGCAACGGCGGCGAGTTCCTGGTCGCCTCGCAGCGGTCGCCCGACGGCCGGCACGCTCATGTCTACGGCCAGCTGGTGTCGAGCCAGGGCGCTTTCCTCGGGCATGAGATCACGCTCTCGAGCGGCACCGGCGACCACGGGTCGCCGCACCTGGCGGCGATTCCCGGCGGCTATCTCGCCACCTGGTCGCTCTGGTTCGGCACCTTCCCCAGCGCGGTGGTGGGCGCGGCGTTCGACGGCCTGGGCAACGCGCGAGGTGACGCCTTCCGCATCAGCCAGGGGCGCCTGATGGGGCCGTACACGCCGGCGCTCGCCGCCGGACCGGGCGGCAAGCTGCTGGCCGTCTGGGAGGGCCGCGACGAGAGCAAGCAGCTGGCGCTGCGAGGGCGGGCGCTGCAAGCCGAGCCCTAGCCAACGCAGACCACGAAGCGCCCCGGGAGCGCATCATGGGCCACTGCTTGTACCGCTGGGCCCGGTCGCTCACGATGCTGGCGTTGCTCGGGGCGCGCGCCGGCGCGCAAGCGCCGGTGGTGGAAGCACGGCTGCCAGTCGGCGAAGTGCAGAGCCTCGGTCCCGGCCACCTACCGGCGATGGCGGTGGGCGCCGACGGCGCCTTCATGGTGGTCTGGGAGAGCGGCGACCTGATTGTCGGCCGCGCCTTCGGTCCCGATCGCCAACCGCTCGGCGGGCAGCGCGCGTTGAACCCCTCCCTCGGCGGCGGCTGGGGAAGCACGCGACCCCGTGTCGGTGCGCTGCCGGACGGCAGCTACCTGGTCGCCTGGGAGGAGCAGAACGCGCCCGTGCGCCTCCTCGCCCGCCGGGTCGACCACTCGGGGGTGCCACAGGGCGACACCCTCGGCGTGGGCTCGGTCGACGACTCGGCCCCCCTTCCATTCAGCTGGGTTCACACCCCGAGCCTGGCGGTGAGCGGAGGGGTCGCCACCCTTGCCTGGAGGAACCGCGACGGCATGGTTCGGCTCGCGAGCCTGATGGTGGCCGACGGACGGCTGCAACAGATCGGCGCGTTCGAGATCGGTCCCGGCTACCAACCCACGCTGGCAGCGGTCCCGGATGGCCTGGTTGCCGTTTGGTTGCGCTTCAATCAGATCGTCTTCCGCTTCTTCGCCAGCGACGCCAGCCCGCGGGGGCCCGAACAGCGCCTCGAGCTGGCCGGATCGAAAGTCGACCTCTCCGAGTTGCAGGTCACTGCCGACGCCGCCGGCCGGTTCACCGTCGGCTGGATCGAGAACTACTGGAGGACCCCCGTCGAGCGCATCCGGGCCCAGCCCTTCGGCGCCGATGGCACACCGTCGGGCGATCCCGTCGAGCTCGTCGCCAATGCCGAGCCGATCGGCTTGCTACCGGTGATGATGTGGGGCGGCCTGGCTGCCGGCAGCGACGGCAGCCTGCTGCTCACCTGGACGAGCAGCCGTGGCGGGGTGTTCTGCACCGGCCCGGCCGGCGCCGGCGGATCCCCCTCGACCTGTGGCTGGGAATCGGCGGAAGGCGACGTCTACGCGCGATCGTTTGCCGCCGACGGAACGCTGCTCGGACAGACGCAGCTCACCAGCAGCGCGCGCCTGGAGTTCGTCGGCACCGCTGTTGCCACTCCCGGCGGCGGTTGGACGCTCCCCCTGCTGAGCGCACGGATCGAAGCCGACCGCGTGCGTCTGGTGCCGCCGTGCGGCGGCGGCGACGAGTCGTCGCTCTGTCTCGGTGGCCGCTTCCGGGTCGAGGTGGGCTGGAAAACAGCGCGCGCCGCTGGCCGCGGCCACCCATTCGACCTCACCCCCGACACCGGCGCCTTCTGGTTCTTCTCGCCCTCCAACGTCGAGCTGGTCGTCAAGGTGCTCGACGGCACCACCGTCAACGATCACTTCTGGGTCTACTTCGCCTCGCTCACCGACGTCGAGTTCGATCTCGCGGTGACCGACACGGTGACCGGCACACGACGCACGTACCACAATCCGGCCGGTGTGCTGGCGAGCCGTGGCGACGCCACCGCGTTTCCGCGCACGGTCGGCAGCTCGCTCGCCAGCACCGCGGCGCCATCGCCCGTCACGGCGCCGGCGGCGCCTCGGGCGGCCGCGGCCGGCGCCTGCCCGCCGGGTTCGCTCTGCCTCGGCGGCGGTCGCTTCGCGGCCCGCGTCACCTGGGAGCTGCCCGATCGCTCCGGTGTCGGGGTGCCGGTCCCTTGGACCGCCGACAGCGGAGCCTTCTGGTTCTTCGGCCCCCGCAACGTCGAGCTGGCGCTCAAGGTCCTCGACGGCAGGTCGCTGAACGGCCACTTCTGGGTCTTCTTCGGCGGGCTCACCGACGTGGAGTTCGACCTCGAAGTGGTGGACACCGCGAGCGGCCAGCTGCGCACGTATCACCATCCGCGCGGGGCGCAGTCGAGCCGCGCCGACGTCGAAGCCTTCTGAAGAAGGCAGACCGCCTTGGCGCCGGGCTTCGATAGGATCGCCCGGTGCGTATCGCCCTCGCCGCCGACCATGCCGGCTTTCGCTACAAGGAGCGGCTCAAGGAGCTGCTCGCCGCTCGCGGCCACCAGCCGGTTGACTTTGGCACCGACTCCGAGGAGGCCATCGACTACCCGCTGGTGATCCGGCCGGCGGCGCTGGCGGTGGCGGCGGGGGAGTGCGAGCGCGCCATCGTCCTCGGCGGCTCGGGCAACGGCGAGGCGATGGCGGCCAACCGCGTGCCGGGCGTGCGCTGCGCCCTCTGCTGGAGCCGCGAGAGTGCCGAGCTGGCGCGCCGCCACAACGACGCCAACGTTCTCTCGCTGGGCGAGCGGCTGATCCCCTGGGAGCTGGCGGTGGAGATCGTCGACGTCTGGCTGACGACGCCCTTCGACGGCGGCCGTCACGCCCGCCGCATCGCCCTGCTGGATTCCCTCACAGCCAACCCACCCGACGCAGCACGGTGACGATGGCCGCCGTCGCCGCCGTCATCACGGCGAGGGCGAAAGGCACTCCCCAGTGGGCGGCGAACGGCGGCCAGGTGTGCTCGAAGTTCATGCCGTAGAAGCCGGTGATGACGGCGAGGACGCCGATGATGATGGTCACCACCGTGAGCCGGTTGACCACCCGGTTGAGGCGGTTGCTGATCGACGACATATAGAGGTCGATGCCGCTCGACAGCAGGTCGCGGAAGGTATCGACCATGTCGGCGATGCGCAGCAGGTGATCGTGGACGTCGCGCAGGTGGTAGCCGAGCTTGCCGAGGTCGAGGTAGGGGAGGTCGCGGCGGTTGAGCAGCGTCATGACATCGCGCTGCGGAGCGACCACCTTGCGCAGCAGCACCAGCTGCCGCTTCAAGGTGAAGAGGCGGTTGAGCGCCGACTCGTCGGGCCGTTCGAGCACCAGGTCCTCGAGCTCGTCGATCTCGTCGCCCAGCTCGTCGAGCACCGGGAAGTAGCCGTCGACGACGGTGTCGAGGAGCACGTAGAGGACGTGCCCGGGGGCGATGGCCTGGTCGAAGCCGCGGCCGAGCCGCCGCTCGGCCTCGGTCACCGCCGGCTCGTCGCCGGGGTGGACGGTGACCACGAAACCCTTGCCGACGAAGACGTCGAGCTCGCGGAAGGCGCACTCGCCGTCGGCGAGCACGCCCGGGTTGAGGATGAGGAAGAGGTGGTCGGCGTATTCCTCGACCTTTGGCCGCTGATGCTGGTTGCGGGTGTCCTCGATGGCCAGCGGGTGGAAGTGGAAGACGTCGCGCAGCAGCTCGGCCTCGTGATCGTCGGGGCCGGTGATGTCGACCCACAGCGGGGTGCCGGCGGCGATCAGGGCCGGCAGCCGCTCTGCCTTCTCCTCCTTCACGGCCTCGCCGCCGAAGCTCAGCACTCGCAGCATGGCGTCCTCGTCGCTGGTGGGACCATGGCGCGGCCATTATCGCGTGTCGCGCGCGGCGGCGCCGCGCGTTGCTATCCTGCGGCGCCATGTCTGCTGCCCGAGAGCCGGGCGCCGGGGCTTCGCCGGCGCGGCGCGGCGACCGCGTGGTGGCGGCGGTGCTCGTCCTCGGCCTCGCGCTGTCGCTGCTGCTGGCGCTGCGCAGCCAGGTGGGAGGCGACCAGCTCGAGCTGCTGGGGCGGGGCTGGCTGCTGCTGGCGCGCGGGGAGTGGGTGCCCTACGGCAACCCCAGCAGCAGCGGCGGCGCCGTGCCGGGGGGGCTCACCGCCCTGCTGGTGGCCGCGCCGCTGACCCTCTGGCGGCACCATCGCGCGGCGGTGCTCGGCGTGCTGCTCACTCATCTGCTCGCCTTCCTGCTGCTCGATCGCTGGTTGCGCGAGGCCCTGCCGCGGCGGCAGCGACGGCTGTTCGCCGTCGTCTACTGGCTCAACCCCTGGCGAGTGCTGCTCTCCGGCTTCTTGTGGAACCCCGGCTACCTGCTGCTCGCCGGCGCCGTGCACGGCTGGTCGTGCTGGCGCCAGCGGCAGGCGCCCACCTTCGCCCACTCGGCGGCCCTCGGCGCCGCCCTGGCGCTCGGCTTCCAGGTGCATCCGTCGGTCGTCCTGCTGGGAGTGGCGACGGCCCTGTTGCTGCTCACCGGGCACGTGCGGCTGCGCTGGAGCGGCGTCGCGACCGGCGCCGCTCTCGGCGCGCTGTCGCTCATCCCCTGGCTGCTCGCGGTGCTGCAGGCGCCCGAGCAGCTGCCGGTGTCCCAAGGTTTCCTCGGGCGCGGTCTCCTCTACGTCTTCCCGCTGCTGCGCGGCGTTGTCTACTGGCTGCGCCATGCCTCGCTCGGCCTCGCGGGGCCTGAGGCACGCTTCGACTTTGGCCCCTTGCTCGGCGCCCCGGCGGCGGGACCGGTGAAGGTTGGCGCCGACGTGCTGGTGAAGTGGTTGGGAGAGGCGACCCTGTTGCTGCCGCTGTGCGCCAACCTCTGGCTCTGGCGCGGCCTGCGGCGGCGCGGCCTCGCCGAGCTGCTGGGCGTCCGTCCCGGCAGCCGCGCCTGGGTCGCCGGCTACGTCCGGGTCTGCTTCGCCGCCGCCCTGCTCACCTACGCCGCGGCGCCGACGACGGTGATGTGGTGGCAGGGCGTGTCGCTGCTGCACGCCGCCGTGCTGCCGCTGGCGCTTTTGGGGGGCACGCTGGCGCGTGCCGGCTGGGGCCGTCGCGTGGCGGGCGCGGCATGGGCGTGGGGAGTGGCTGCCACCGCCATCGCCCTGCTGCTCGCCGGCGGCGGCCGGCGCTTCCGTTGCGGCGGGCGGGATGGCATCGTCCTGCCGCTGCGCCACGACCACCCGATGCTGCACGAGCTCGCCATCGACGACAGCTGTCGCATCCCCATCCGACCCGACGGCTGGTGGCCCAAGGTGCTGCCGGAGGGGGACGATTCGCCGGCGAATCCGCGGGCCCCGCGCTAGGCAGCCGCGCTACGGCGTGCCGTCACCGGTGCGCGGCGGCCCCTGCGCGGCGTCGGCGGCCTCCACCTCGGCGCCGGCGGGGATGAGGGCGAGCAGGGTTCCAGTGGCTTGTACCTTCGCCGGCGGAACCGGCGGCAAGTTGCCCACCACCGGCCGCGGCGGCGGCTGCCCCGGCCGCGGCGGCGGCGGCAGGCGCGGCGGAGGCTCCTGGGCCCAGACCTCAAAGCTGCCGGCGAGCGCGCCGGCCTCGCGGTGCAGCCGCAGGGTGCCGGTGACGGCGGTGTTGAAGTCCTTCATGCTTCCCACGGCGTTGCCGCGGCTGGTGAAGAAGGCGTAGACCCGGCCCACCACCGGCGGATCCTCGGGTGAATGCACCGAGTAGAGGCCCGGCCGCGGCGGCACGTTGAAGAAGACCAGCACCGAATCGGGCTGCGAGCTGCCGTGCTCCCTATGGCGCAGCTCGAGGCGCAGCTTCGCGGCCGTCAGCGGCGCCACCATCACCTCGGGGTTGGTGTCGGTGATGTTGACGTCGCCGGTCACCATGAGCGCGCTCGCCGAGACCGGCGGCGGTGGCTGCGGAGCCGTCGTCGGCCGCGGCGGCGGCATCGCCGCCGCAACGGTCAGGCGCTCGACCAGCGGCGACGCCTCGCCGCCGCTGCAGGCTGCGGCGAGCAGGGCGGCGACGAGGAGCGGCGGGAGGCGGCGCAGCATGGAGCTCATTGCCGGGAGGGTTT
>DASYUP010000142.1:0-17132 GCA_036001185.1 Thermoanaerobaculia bacterium | reverse complement strand
TCCGGGATAGCCTCCTACGGCGCGGCGGCCTCCCGCAGCACGGTCGCCGCCAGCCCCTTGTAGTCGCCGCCGAAGTGGTGGGCGCCGGGCGAGCCGATGGAGTGGGCGAGCTGCGGATCGAGGCCGCGGCAGAGGGTGTCGTCCTCCTTCTCTCCGTAGAGGCAGAGGACGCGGGTGCCCCGGAGCTGCGCCAGCTCGGGCAGGACCGGCAGCTCGCCCGCGGCGGCGGCGCCCAGCCACTCGGCGACGTGGAACTCGAAGCTGGCGCCATGCGACGGACCGAGCAGGGTCACCAGCGCCACCTTGCCGCGCAGGTCGGCAGGGAGGCGTGACACCAGGAACGGGAGGACGTCGGCGCCGAAGGAGTAACCGATGAGCACGGCGCGCTCCTCGTGCCAGGCGTAGAGGTAGTGCCGCAGGATGCGCCCGAGGTCGGCGGCGGCCCGCTCGGGGGTCTTGGCGTGCCAGTAGTACTGCAACGAGTTCCAGCCCACCACCGGCAGCCCGGCGGCGGCGAGGGCACCGCCGACGTCGCGATCGATCCCCGCCCAGCCGCCGTCGCCCGAGAGCAGCACCACCAGCTCGGGCTGCTTGCTCCCCTGGGCCGGCAGCTCGACCAGCGGCAGGTCCTCGACTCCCTCGGGCGTGCGCGGCGCCGCTGCCGCGGCGGTGGCGACCACACGCTGGGCGAAGATGGCGTCGACCTGGCGCTGGAAGTCCTGCGCCCAGCGCGAGGGCACCGCGAAGCCGTGGCCGACCTTGGGCAGCATCACCACCTCGGCGCCCGGCACCTGGTGCACGTAGCGCTCGGTGGAGGGCGGGTCGCAGACCTTGTCGGTCGTCCCCTGCAGGGCGACGAACCTCCCCTCGAGGTGCTGCGCCGGCCGGAACACATAGGTGTTGGGCTTTCTCGCGAAGGGAAGGTCGAACTCCAGGCCGTTGCCCTTGCACAGCGGCTTCGTGAGATCGAGGTCGGGGCAGAAGCCCAGCGCGACGGCGCCGCGGAAGGTGTTGGCTGGCGACTCGGCGAGGATGGCGTAGACCAGCGTCGCCCCCGACGAGTAGCCAGCCAGCAGCGGCGGCGTGTAGGCCGGCAAGCCGAGCTGCTGCTGCACCGACTGCGACAGCTGCTCGAAGTCGGCGGCGGGATAGGCGCAGGCCCCCTTCTCGGCGGCCAGGGTGCGCAGGTAGGTGCGGACGTTGATCCCTACCACCAGCGCGTCGCGCGACGCCAGCATGCGCGCCATGTCGACGACGCCGAGGTTCCAGCCGCCGTCGCCGGAGACGAAGAGGATGACCCGCGAGGGGTGTGGCGTCGGCTGATAGAGGTGGACGGTACCGAAGCGGGCCATCTCGAGGGTCGATTCGACCGCCGAGGCATTGGTGGCAGTAGCGAGGGCGAGCAGAGCGGCGCAGAGCAGGCTCTTCATTTGGCGACGACCCCCTTGAAGCCTCCGGCGATGAGCGATGAGAGGTGGGCGAGGATGCGCGGCAGCGCCACGCCGCCGGGCGAGGCGAGGTAGCGCGGCTCCCAGACGGGATCGAACTTGTCTTTGAACTGGCGCACGCCCTGGAAGTTGTAGAGCGGCTCGCCGTGGCGGAAGAGCAGCGCCCCGAGGCGCGTCCACAGCGGCGCCAGGGCGCGGCTCTCGAGGCCGGAGAGCGGCGCCATGCCGAGGTTGCACCAGCGGTACCCCTGCGTGCGTCCCCACAGCATCAGGTGGGCGATGAGCGACTCCATGATGCCGGCCGGCGCCTCGGGGCGGTGGCGCATGAGGTCGAAGGAGAGCTCCTCGCCGTCGCCGCCCAGCCAGAGGTTGGCGAAGGCGAGCACCTCGCCGCGCGCGTTGCGCACCAGGGCCGCCGGAAAGCGCGCCAGGTAGGCCTCGTCGAAGTGCCCCAGCGAGAACCCCTTCTCGCGCGTGGAGCGCAGGTGCAGCCAGGCGTCCGAGACTGGGCGCAGCTGCGGCAGCAGGCCCGGCACCGCGGCGGCGGGCACCACCTCGAAGTGGCAGCCCTCGCGTTCCAGCCGGTGCATGGCGTTGCGCAGCTTCTTGCGCTCCTGCCCATCCAGCGAGAAGGCGGCGAGCAAGACCCGCGCCTCTTCGCCGATCTTCTGCAGCGTCAGGCCGAGGTCGAGGTAGAGCGGCAGGGCGTGCGCGGAGACCTGGTAAAAGACGGTCCAGCCGCCGTGGCGGTCGACCATCTCACGGAACCGCCAGACCAGCTCCACCTGCTCCTCCGCCGGGCCCACCGGGTCGCCGAGGGCGATCCAGCTCCGGCCGGCGACGCCGAACATGAGGAAGGCGCTGCCGGTGGCGCTCAGCAGCAGCTCCTTGTCGCCGACCAGCGCCAGGTTGGCCATCGTCGCCGGCGAGCGCGCCACGATGGCCTGCACCCCTGGCGGGTCGGCCAGCGCCCGGCTGCGCTCGAGCGGTGCCGGTCGCAACAGCCGCGCCAGGCCGAAGGCGAGGACGGCGATGAGGGCGCCGACGGTGGCGCGCAGCGCGCGCGGAGCGTCGGCGCGCAGCGCGAACTGCCACCACAGCTCCCCCGAGTACTCGACGTGCTTGAACGAGAAGATGCCCAGCCAGGCGGCGCAGACGAGCACCAGGCAGATGGCGAGCACCCAGCCGGCGGAGAGACGCGGCACCGCCAGGTCGGCCTTGCGGTAGAAGTAGGGGCGGCAGGGGAGCAGCGCCGCCAGCATGACGGCGAGCAGGATCGCCTCCTCGAAGTCGACGCCCTTGGCGAGCGAGAAGACGATGCCGGCGGCGAGCAGCACGCAGGTGAGCAGGTAGGCGGCGTCGAGCCGGCGCTGCAGGCCGCGGGCGAGCAACAGCAGCGTCACGCCGACGAGGCTGCCGAGGAAGTGCGAGAACTCGATGACCGGCAGCGGCAGCACGTCGCGCAGCAGCCGCAGCCGTTCGAGCTCGGCGGGCGTGGCGCCGGAGAAGAGCAGCACCGCGCCGGCGACGAAGGTGGTGAAGGCGAACAGGTTGGGCACCAGCGGCGGCACCCAGGAGAGCGAGGTGGCGGCCCGCTTGACGCCGCGCCGGTGGCGCAGCAGCTCGTGGGCGCCGAGCAGGACGGCGGCGACGCAGAGCGGCAGCAGGTAGTAGATAGCGCGATAGATCAGCAGCGCGCCGAGCACCGCCGTGCGTGGCACGCCGGTGGGGGCGAGGAGCAGCAGCATGACGGTCTCGAAGACGCCGATCCCGGCCGGCACCTGCGACAGCAGGCCGGCGACCTGCGCCAGCAGGTAGACGGCGACGAAGCCCGGCAGCCCGAGCCCGTGCAGCGGCGGCAGCAGAACGTAGAGGGCGACGGCGGCGAGCCCCCAATCGAGCGCCGAGATGGCGGTGGCGGTGCTGGCGAGGCCCACTGGCGGCAACCGCAGCTCCCAGCCGCGCACCCGCAGCGGCCGCCGGCGGCGGCCGCACCAGGCGAGGAAGCCGGCGACGGCGAGCAGCAGCAGCGCTCCCAGCGGCCGCGTCGAGAGCAACGGCAGGTGGAGGGCGCCGGGAAGCGGCGGCGGAGCCATCAGGAAGGCGATGCCGCCGAGCGCTGCGTAGCCGAGCCAGAGCGCCGCGTCGCAGAAGCCGACCACCGCCGCCACCTCGACTGCCGAGAGCCCCCAGCCCGAGTAGAGGCGGTAGCGCAGGGAGCCGCCGGAGAGCAGCGAGTGGCCGGCGTTGTGACTCACCGCCTGGCCGAGGAAGGAGGCGAAGGCGGTGCGGCGGTAGGGCAGTGGCCGGCGGAGGTAGTGCAGCGCCAGCGTGTCGTGGGCGGTGAGCAGTAGGTGGCTGGCCGCCGTGGCGAGCAGGGCGAGAGCCAGCCGCCCGCGCGGCACGGCTGCCACCGCCGCGGCGACGTCGCGATAGTGATAGGCCGCGAGCTCGCGGTGCAGCAGCCAGAGGGCGCCGAGGAAGCAGGCGACGCCGAGCAGCGAGCCGAACAGCGCCGCGCCGCGGCGGCGCGGGGAGGAGGTCGGCCCTCCTGGGCCTGGGGCGGGGGCCATGGTCGTCGTCGGCGATCGCTTCCGGCTGGTGGCGGCGGCGCACGGGGACGGCGGTGCGCCGGGCTGCGCCGACCACTAGCGGGTTCTGTGCCAGCAGAACCAGGTTGTGTGCCAGGAGAGACCCTAGGCGCCGCCGGATTCGATCGTGGCCGCGGCAGGCCCGGGCCCGTTGCCGCGCCGCTCTTCGGGCGGCGGGAGGCGGCGGAAGGAGGCCCACAACGCCAGGTCGTATCCCCCCTTGATCACCGCCGCCAGCAGCAGGGGCGCGGCGAGCGCGACGCTTCCCATCAGCGCGCCCGCCAGCGCCGGCCCCACCGCCCAGCTCGCCAGGCGCGTCAGGTTGGTCCAGCCGGCGGCGGCCGTGCGCTCCTCGGGGCGCACCACAGCCATGGAGTAGGAGGTGCGCGTCGGCACGTCCATCTCGACCAGGCACTCGCGCAGCAGGTGGCAGCCGGCGGCGAGGGGGAAGGAGGGCGCGAAGGCGATGACGGGCAGCAGCAGGCTCGAGGGCAGGTGGGTCCACACCATGGTGTTGACGAGGCCGAGACGCGGCGCCAGCCAGGCAGCTACGAAGTGCGACCCGACGTTGGCGATTCGGCTGGCGAAGAACAGCAAGGCGAGGGCCGTGGCGCCGGCACCGAAGCGGGCGGCGTAGAACCAGGTGAGCAGGGTGGTGGTGAGGAAGCCGCCGCCGAGGCCGTCGACGGCGAAGAGCAGGCAGAGGCGCAGCAGGAAGCGGCGGCTGTCTGCCGACAGTCGCGGCGTCGCGGTCGCCGCGGCCGCGGGCCCGCGCGGCAGCCCGAGGTAGAGCAGCGCCGAGGCGGCGAGCAGCAGCGCGTGCGCGCCGAGGCCGAGGCGCAGGGCGGCCAGCGTGCCGGCGGCGCCGGCCAGCAGCGCTGGCAGGGCGGCGCCCAGGCTGCCGAGGGCGTGGCCGACGTCCTGCAACGCCGTGTACCAGGCGAAGGCGCGCGTACGGCCGGCGGCGTCGGTGGTCGCCGGCAGCAGCGACTGCTCGAGTACCGCGGCGGCGCCGCGGTCGCGGCCCATGCCGTTGACCATGCCGGCGAAGGCGACGGCGGCCAGGGTGCCCGGCCTGGCGACCAGCGGCAGCAGCGCTGCCCCGGCGGCGGCGGCGCCGCCACAGGCCAGCAGGGCCGATCGCGCGCCCAGCCGCCCGCCCCACAGCGTCACCGCCAGCGCTCCCAGCGCGGCGCCGGCGAGACCGGCGCCCGTCACCATCCCCGCCTGCGCCGCCGAGAGGTGGAGCGCGGCGAGGTAGAGGCCCAGCAGCACCCCGACGAGCGCGGTGGCACCGGCGCGCAGGAAGCCCGCCGCCAGCAGCACTTGACGCGGGGCGAGAAAACAACGCACCGTCAGAAGAGGAATCGCGCACCCTGGACCAGCGCGCCAGCGGCCACTGCCGCGCCGAGGGTGGCGAGCATGCCGGCGCGGGTGCGGAAGAGCAGCCAGCAGGCGCCGGCGGCGATGCCGAGCGCCCAGGGATCGAGGGTGGCGAGCGCCGGCGCCCAGAGCCGGCCGACCACCCAGGGTCCGGCCACCAGGGGGATCTCGCGCACGCCGCCGAACAGCGTGTGCAGCGCGAACCAGACGGCGAGCTGCAGGATCACCCCCACCACCGCGGCGGTGATTGCCGCCAGCGCGTCGGTGAGGCCACGGCGGCCGCGCAGCCGCTCCATCGATGGGGCGCCGAGGAAGATCCACAGGAACGACGGCACGAATGTCATCCAGGCGGTGACCAGCGAGCCGAGCAGCGCGGCGACCGGCGGCGCCAACGGCCCAGGGTGCCGCCAGGCGGCAATGAAGCCGACGAACTGCACTACCTGGATGAGTGGCCCGGGGGTCGTCTCCGCCATCCCCAGCCCGTCGAGCATCTCGCGCGGCGACAGCCAGCCGAAGCCGGCGGAGGCGCGCTGGGCGACGTAGGCGAGTACCGCGTAGGCGCCGCCGAAGGTCACCATCGCCGTCTCGCCGAAGAAGACCCCTTCGCGCACCAGCACGTGCCGGGCGCCGAGCGCCGCCCACAGCAGCAGCACCGGCGCCCACCAGAGCGGCACCCAGCAGCCGGCGACCCGCAGCGCGCGCCGCCACGTCGGGGCGCGCAGCGCGGCGGCGGAGAGCTGGTGATTCTCGTCGTCCAGCGTCGCGCCGTCGCCGGCGCGCCGCCCGAAACCGCCGATGCCAAGCCGGCCCAGCCACCAGCCGCCGGCCGCGGCTGCCGCGACCACCAGCGGGTAGGGGAGGGCGAGGAAGAAGATTGCGACGAAGGCGAAGGCGGCGAGCGCCCGCTTGGCGGAGCCGTCGAGGGCGCGACGCCCGAGCCGCACCAGCGCGGCGAGCACCACCGCCAGCACCGCCGGCTTGAGGCCGTAGAAGATGGCGGCCACCACTCCGGTGCCCTGCCAGGTGACGTAGGCGAAAGACAGGGCGAGGATCGATGCAAACCCCGGCAACACGAAGAGGGTGCCGGCGACGATCCCCATGGCATTGCCATGCAGCAGCCAGCCGAGATAGATGGCGAGCTGCTGCGCCTCCGGCCCCGGCAGCAGCATGCAGAAGTTGAGGGCGTGCAGAAAGCGCTCTTGGCTCACCCACCGCTTCTCCTCGACGAGCAACCGCTGCATGACGCCGATCTGCCCGGCGGGCCCGCCGAAGGAGAGCGCCGCCACGCGACACCAGACGCCGAGCGCTTCGCGCCATGGCGCGCGGATGACGGCGGTGGGCTGCGCGAGGGCGTTCACGCGCGCCGGCGCAGCTCCAAGTAGAGCGCCTCGAAGAGCGGCAGGCCTACGGCGAGTCGCGCCTCGTCGTCGGCGTTGGCCGCCGCGATGCCGGCGATGATGGCGGCCACGCCGGGCCCCTCCGGATGCGCGAAGCGCGACTCTTTGCAGTCGAGGTCGTGCACCATCTCGCCGAGGCGTTGCAGGCCGGGGTCGTCGAGCGCGAAGCGCTGGAGGAGGGTCTCGTAGGTGCAGCGCTCGCCTTCGTGACCGTACTCCCCCTCGTACATGTCGAAGCGCAGCTCGCCGGGCGCGTGCTCGTGCGTCGCCGGGTCGACGAAGCGGAAGCGCGCCTGCGGGTCGATGAAGCGACGGATGAGCCAGGCGCTCGCTAGGCGGTCGACCTTCATCCCCCGGCGCGTCACCCAGGTGGCGCCCTGCGGGCGAGCCGTGGAGGGGACTGGCGCGGCCTCGCCCTCCGGGCGCAGCCGCCCCGCCATCGCCTGCAGCGCGTGTTCGGCGGCGGCGCGGCCGGGAGCCTCGAAGGGGTCGCGCGCTGCCGCCTCGGCGAGGCGCCGGCGCAGCCGCGCCAACTCCTCCGCGCCAGGCGCGGCGGCGCGCGCCGCGGTGGTGATCTCCTCGTACTCGGCGTCACGCTCGCGCTGGAACATGGCTTTGACCTCCTCGTCGTCGATGCCGTCCACGAAGGTCGCCCGCGACAGCGTCACCTCGCCGCCACCGGCGACCACCTCGCGCAGCAGCCAGCGGAAGTCCTCCGCCGCCTCGTCGCCGGCGGGAAGGACGTAGACCGAGCTCTTGAGCTGCAGGGCGCCCAGCCGCTTGAGCCGCCGGGCCACCTTCACGCGCAGGTAGGCGGGGTCGGCGGGCAGCTGATGGATGAAAAGGAGCCACTCGATCGAGGGGCGTTCCGGATCGGCCGTGTTGCTTTTGTATCTCATCAATGATACAAGTGTATCATGACATCGGCGCCGCGGCACTACTCACCCAACCATCGTCATCGCGAGGCCGCGCAGCGGCCGTGGCGATCTCGGCCCCGAGATCGCCGCGGGCCCTTCGGGTCCTCGCGATGACAGACGGCGGGGCGTGGCGGCGACGGAGGGGATCCTCATGGCACTCTTACTTCTCTCGGCTCGGGACGTGCTGGCGCTGCTCGACGTCGATGGCTGCCGCGACGCCGTCGCCGGGGCCTTCCGCCTTCTTGGCGAGGGGCGGGCGCCAGCGCCGGCGCTCTGTGCCGTCCACGGCGACGAGGGCGGTTTCCACGTCAAGGCCGCGCTCTTGCGGTCCGACGACGGCAGCACCTGGTTCGCCGCCAAGGTCAACGCCAACTTCCCCGGCAACCCCGTGCGCCGCGGCCTGCCTACCGTGCAGGGCGCCGTGCTGCTGATGGACGGCACCAGCGGCGAGCCGCGAGCGCTCATCGACTCGGCGACTCTCACCGCCCTGCGCACCGCCGCCGCCACCGCCGTCGCCGCGCAGTGGCTTGCTCGCCCGGATTCGGCGGTGCTCACCCTCGCCGGCTGCGGCGTGCAGGGGCGCGCCCACCTGCGCGCCCTGGTCGCCGTGTTGCCGCTGCGGCGGGTGCTGCTCTTCGACCCCGACCCGCGAGCGGCGCGTGCCGCCGCCGATGAGGCCCTCGCGCTCGGCCTCGCCGCCGAGGCGGTCGACGATCTCGCCGCCGCCTGCCGCGACAGCGACGTCTGCGTTGCCTGCACCCCGGCGCGATCGCCCATCCTCGACGCCGGCGACGTGCGTCCCGGGGCCTTCGTCGCCGGCGTCGGCGCCGATGCCGAGCACAAGCACGAGCTGGCGCCCGCGCTGCTGGCGCGGTCCGTCGTCGTCGTCGATCTGCTGGCCCAGTGCGAGCGCATCGGCGACCTGCACCACGCGCTCGCCGCCGGCGCCCTCGGCCGCGAGGACGTGCGCGCCGAGCTCGGCGCGGTGGTCGCCGGCAGCATGCCGGGGCGCACGTCGCCCGACGAGGTGATCGTCTTCGACTCGACGGGGATGGCGCTTCAGGACGTCGCCGCGGCGGCGCTCGTCTACACGCGGGCGCGCGCCGCCGGGGCGGGCCTGGCGGTCGAGCTGGCGAGCTGAGCAGGGAAGAGGCGAGATGGACGACGTCGACCGCGACCAGGCCCTCGGCTACCTGCTGCGCTTCCTCGCCATCGAAGGCACCACCGGCCACGAAGGGGCGATCGGCGAGGAGATCGCCGCCGCCCTGCGCGAGCTGGGGATCGCCGCCGAGGCCATCCGCGACGACGGTGCCCACCGCCGCATCCCGCTGCCCACCGAGGCCGGTAACCTGGTCGTCAGCGTGCCCGGCGACGGCGGCGCGGCGTCGCGCCTCTTCGTCGCCCACCGCGACACGGTGCCGCTCTGCGCCGGCGCCCGGCCGCGCCTCGACGGCGACCGCGTCCTGCCCGCAGGCCGCACGGCGCTGGGCGGCGACGACCGCACCGGCGTCGCCTGCCTGCTGACGATGCTCGCCACCCTGCGGCGCCGACGCCTGCCCCACGGCCCGTTGACGTTGATCTTCACGGTGCGCGAGGAGAGCGGCCTGTGGGGCGCGCGCGAGCTCGACGTCGCCATGGTCGGCACGCCGGGGCTCGCCTTCAACGTCGACGGCAGCTCACCCGCGGTGCTCACCGTCGGGGCGGTGGGCGCCGCGCGCTGGGAGGTCGAGATCACGGGCCGGGCGGCACACGCCGGGCTCCATCCCGAGGAGGGGATCTCGGCGCCGATGGTGGCGGCGCTGGCCCTCGCCGCCGCGCAGCGCCGCGGCTGGTTCGGACGCGTGCATCGTCAACCGGCGGCTTCCGGAGGCGCGGCGAGCGCGGGCACCGCCAACGTCGGCACGCTCGCCGGCCGCGATGGCGGCGTGGTGGGCGGCGCCACCAACGTGGTCACCGACTTCGTGCGAGTGGAAGGGGAGGCGCGCAGCCATGACGAGCGCTTCGTCGGCCGCATCGTCGAGGCCTATCGTCGGGTTTTCACCGCCGCCGCCGCCCGGCTCCCCAACAGCGGCGGCATGCGCGCCGAGGTGGCCTTCCGTTCGCACATCGCCTACCACCCGTTCCGCTTCGACGCCGAGTCGCCGCCGGTCGCCTTCGCCCGCGAGCGGGCCGCAGCACTGGGCCTCGAGCCCATCCTGCGGGTCTCCGACGGCGGGCTCGACGCCAACTGGCTGGCCCGCCACGGTATCCCGGCGGTCACCTTCGGCGCCGGCCAGCGGGCCATTCACACTCTCGACGAGCACGTCGTGCTCGACGACTACTTCACGGCCTGCCGGCTGGCGGTGGCGCTGGCCCGGGCCTGACCAGCCGCGACGTGATCAGCAAGCGCCACCTCGTCGAGCACAACTGGAGTATCCGCGCCGCTCAACGGTTGACGCTGCGCATCCCCGGTTCCGGGTAGCGCGTGCCGGCGGCCGCGCCCTTCGGCATCACCTCGTCGAGTCGGCGCAGGTCGTCGGCCGACAGCCGGACGTCGACGGCACCCAGGTTGGCGTCGAGGTTCTCCCGCCGCGTCGTGCCGAACAGCGCCACTACCGGCGGGCGGTCGCCGCCGTGCGGCTGGCCCTGGTGCAGCACCCAGGCGAGGGCGAGCTGCGCCGGCGTCACTCCCTGCGCCCGCGCCATCTCCTCCACCCGCTCCACCAGTCGCAGGTTGTGGGCGAACATCTCGCCCTGGAAGCGCGGGAACTGCCGCCGGCGGTCACCCTCCGGCAGGTCCTCGGGCTTGCGGAAGCGTCCGGTCAGGAAGCCGCGGCCGAGCGGGCTGTAGGCGACGAAGCCGATCCGCAGCTCGTGCAGGGTGGGCAGGATCTCGTCCTCGACGTCGCGGCTCCACAGCGAGTACTCGCTCTGCAGGGCGCTGATGGGGTGCACCGCTTGGGCGCGGCGGATGGTCTCGACGGCGGCCTCGGAGAGGCCGAGGAAGCGCACCTTGCCGTCGCGCACCAGGCCAGCCATGGCTTCCACCGTCTCCTCGATCGGCACCTTGGGGTCGACGCGGTGCTGGTAGTAGAGGTCGATGACGTCGACGCCGAGGCGTTGCAGGGAGGCGTCGCAGGCGCGGCGCACGTAGTCCGGGCTGCCGTCGATGCCGGCGAACGAGCCGTCGGCGCCACGCACGTTGCCGAACTTGGTGGCCAGCACGACGCCCTCGCGCCGGCCGCGGAGGGCGCGTCCGACGAGCTGCTCGTTGGTGAAGGGGCCGTACATGTCGGCGGTGTCGATGAAGGTGATGCCGAGATCGAGGGCGCGATGGATGGTGGCAATCGCCTCCGCCTCGCCGGCGTTCTGGTAGAACTCGCTCATGCCCATGCAGCCGAGGCCGAGGGCGGAGACGGTGAGGCCTTGCGTACCGAGCTGGCGGGTTTCCATCGTGGTGTCTTTGGTCATGGCCCCAGACGATACCCCGCCGCGAGGTCTGACACGAGTTGGTCGCCTCACACGTCGATGTCGTCGAGGGAGAGAAGCCCCTGCTTGAGGGCGTGGATGACCGCCTGGGTGCGATGCGTCAGCTGCAGCTTGGAGAGGATGTTCCCCACGTGGGTCTTCACCGTCTCCTCGCTGACGTGGAGTGCCGCCGCGATCTCGCGGTTGGTGTGACCGTGAGCGAGCTGCTGGAGCACCTCCGTCTCGCGCGAGGAGAGCGCTTCGCGGCCGCCCCGCACGAGATCCTGGAGCACGGTCTGGGCGGTAACGGGATCGAGGACCGAGTGGCCCCGCGCGGCGCCCCGGACGGCGGCGACGAGAACCTCCGGCTCGGCGTCTTTGCGCACGTAGCCGATGGCCCCCGCCCTCAGCGCCGCCAGCACGCGAGCGTCGTCGGAATAGGCGGTGAGCACGACCACCTGCGTGTGAGGCGAGAGGGCGCGCAGGCGGCGGGTCGCCTCGATGCCGTCGATGCCACCGGGCATGCGCAGGTCCATGACCACGACGTCAGGCAGCCAGCCCTCGATGAGCCGCAGGACCTCTTCGCCGTTGCATGCAACGCCGACGATCTCGATGTCCTCGAAGGCCGCGAGGTAGCTGCGCAGGCCGCTTTGGACGACGCGATGGTCGTCGACGAGGACGACGCGGATTCTGCTCAGGCGGAGCCCTCCTCTGAAAGCGGTTGTCGGAAGACGACGCAGAGGATCACCACGGATGCGAACAACAGGTAGAGCCGATCCTCGGGCGGCGCCAGCCGGCCCGCGATCCAGGTTAGAGGACCGGGTGACCTTCGTTCCGCGAGAGCCGGCGCCAGCCAGTCTATGAGAACGCCATACACGATAAGGGCCGAGAAGACCGTAATGGTGATCGCCCCCGGGGTGTAGCGCAACGTCCTCAACGACCACCGCCGCCGTGCCGCGCTGACGCGGTGGAGGTGACCCAGCTCCACCCACGTCAACCCCATGGCGACCAGGGCCACCGCTAACCAGAGAATCGTCCAGCTCCAGATGGCGCCGAGCTGCCAACGCCAGGGTGCAAGTAGCGTGGCCACCCAGAACGCCAAGGCACTGTTGCGGTGCCCGACGTATCGCCGGAAGGCGGGCGGTGGGCTCGGAGCCAGTGAAGCAGTCAATGCGGCTTGCCGCGATGCGACCGCCACCACCAGGAGGCAGATGGTAAGCATGGCATCGGTGAGTGCGCCGCTCCAGGATTTCGAACGAAAATGGTCAAGGCACCAGATGGTCGCACTCACCGAGATGACGACCCTCGACCAATCTCCGAGGGACGTTGCCGCGGTCGCAGACCGTGCGATCGCAGGCGGGACGAGAGGGACCCTGGCGGTGACCCTCGTCCCGGACCCCGGCGCGCTGGCGATCTCGAGGGTTCCGCGAACCGACCGGGCGCGCTCCTCGAGGTAGCGAATGCCCATGCCCGAGGTCGTCTGTCCCGGGTCGTATCCCTGACCGTCGTCCGTCACCTCGAGCCGCACCCCGTCCGCCTCCCTGCCCAGCCAGACTCTGACGTTGCGGGCGCGGGCGTGTCTGGCGACGTTGGCCATGGCCTCCCGCGCCATGCGGAAGATGGCTTCTTGGGCTCCGGGCGGCAGGCGGTCGTCGGCGATCGCTTCGCCCAGCTCGAGCGAGACCATTGCGCCGGTGCGAAAGCCGAGCGCCTCGCACTGCTCTCGCAACGCCTCGACGAGACCTGCGGAGGCGAGGGCCTGCGGCTGGAGCTCGTGCAGAAGGGCCTGCATCTCCACCATGGCTTCCCGGGCGCTCCGCCGCACGTCGGCAACGGCTGCCTTGGCCTTGGCGGGCTCCTGCTCCCAGAGCTCCTGGGCGGCCGCACCGCTCACGTTGATGGTGAAGAGTTGCTGCTTGATCGAATCGTGGAGCTCCCGCGCGAGGCGGTTCCGTTCCTCCTGGGCGGCGGCCTCGCCGATCTGCCGCAACAGGGTGGCGCGCATCTCTTCCGAGAGCCCCAGGCCGGCCATATCAGGCGACAGTTTCCCCGGGCTGCCCACGCGCAGCGCCTGCACGGCGAGGGCTGCGGCCATGAGGATGAGCCCCGAGAACAGCAAGATGTTGACCCCGGAAGCCCAGAGGATGGCGACGGTCAGTACCCAGGCCGTCGCGGCTACGAAGGAGTTGGCGACCGCGAGCCAGAGCGCCAGACGCCGGAGCTCGCCGCGGGTGGAGCGGGCACCGAGCCCTACCACGACGAGGGCCAGAGCGACCACGACCGCCGCCAGCAGGCGCACGTCGGCCAGCACCTCGTAAGGCCGGTCGTAGGTGAAGGCCGCTCGCGGCGGGGAATGAGGGGGCGCGATCCCCAGGCCGAGGGCGGCCAGCAGCGCCGCATCGACCAGGACCAGGGTCCGCAGGGTCTTCAAGCGGCATCTCCCCTGATCTTCAGTGATGGCCCAACCGCAAAGGCTCGGCGCATCGATCGCATGTCCTCCCAGCGGGGGAGATGCACCCACGGGTGTTTCATGGAGGCCAGTCTAGGAACGTGCCGCGCACGACGCATCGCCCGAGGGGAGGATTCCTCGCTCCCCCACTAGAGGGAGGCCATGCGGTGCTCGCTAGTTCGTTGAGCGCGGGCCGGCGTGCGAAGGCCGAAGACTGGGTGGAGTGCCCGTGCGAGCGAGCGGCTCACGGTTCCAGACGGTACCCGGCGCCCGGATCAGTGAGCAGCAGCGTCGGCGCCAGCGGGTCGGGCTCCATCTTCTGCCGCAGCCGGTAGACCAGCTGCTTCAGGTGCTCGCGGCCGGCGCTCTCGCTCGCCCCCCAGAGGTGGCGGATGAGCCGCTCCGGCGCCACCGTGTGGCCGGCCTGGGCGAGCAGCAGCTGCAGCAGCCGCAGCTCGAGCGGCGCCAGCGTCACCGCGCGCTCGCCGACCCGCAGCAGGTGGCGCTCGGCGTCGAGCACCAGCGCGCCCACCGCCGTGGGCTTGGGGGGCGTCTCCTGGGTGGCGCGGCGCAGCAGCGCCCGCACCCGGGCGGTCAGCGTGCGCGGCGAGAACGGCTTGGTGAGGTAGTCGTCGGCGCCGAGATCGAGGCCCCGCACAACGTCCTCCTCCTCGCCACGCACGGTGAGCATGAGGATGGGCAGCGCCACCCGCTCGCGTACCCGCCGCAGCACCTCGAAGCCGTCGATGCCGGGGAGGTTGACGTCGAGAATGAGCAGCTCCGGCAGCTCGCGGTCGAGCTGCTCGAGCGCCGCCTCGCCAGAGGGCGCCTCCAGCACCACGTAGCCCGCCTGCCGCAGGGCGAAGCCGATGAGCGGCCGCAGCTCGGGATCGTCGTCGACCACCAGCACCTTCACGCCGCCGGCACCTCCGGCGCCGGCAGCCGCACGGTGAAGCGGGCGCCGCCTTCGGGGCGGGTCTCCGCCGACACCGTGCCGCCGTGGCGGCGCACGATCGACTGCACGATCCACAGACCGAGGCCGGCGCCGGAAGAGCTGGCCCCGGTGGCACCGCCGCCGCCGCCGAAGCGGCGGAAGCGGCCGAAGAGGCTGGCGGAGTCGCCGGGCGGCAGCCCCGGCCCCTCGTCCTCGACCCACAGCACCGTCTCGGCGCCGTCGCGGCCGCCGGCGACTCGCACGCGGCTGCCCTCGGGGGCGAACTTGTTGGCGTTACCCAGCAGGTTGAGCACCACCTGCAGCAGCTGCGTGCGGTCGCCCACCACCCAGGGGAGCTCGTCGGCAGGCGGCTCCACTCGCTGGCCGCGCTGGGCGAACAGCGGCGCCAGCAGGACGGTGGCCTCGCGCGCCACCTCGCCGAGGTCCACGGGCTCGCTACGCATCGCCCACTCGCCGCTCTCCAGCCGGGCGCTGGCGAGCAGGTTCTCGACCAGGCCGAGCAGGCGCAGGGTGCTGCGCTCGAGCGAGCCGACCAGCACCGCTGACTCCGACGAGGCCTGCTCGGCGAGGCTGTCGCGCAGCAGCTCCACCGAGGCGAGCTGGGCGGCGAGCGGCGTCTTGAGCTCGTGCGAGAGGTTGGCGAGCACCACGTCGCGCACGCGGCGCCCGGCCTCCTCCTCGGTCTCGTCGCGCAGCACCATCACCTGTGAGCCGGCACTGGGTGCCGAGCTGGTGAGCACCACCTGCCGCCGGCCGGCCGGCAGGCGCAGCAGCTCGACGGTGCGGCTGGTGCCGCGCGAGCGCGCGTGCACCAGTGGGCAGCGATCATCGCAGGGGAAGGAGCCGTCGCTGCTCTCGGGGCGCAGCAGGTCGCCGCAGAAGCGGCCGCGGGCGGCGTCGGCGCTGGTGCCGAGCAGCCGCTCGGCCTGCGGGTTGAGGTAGGTGATGCGCCGCTCGTCGTCGACCGCCAGCACCCCCTCGACGACGCCGGCGAGCACCGCCCGCGCCTCCGCCTCGCGCAGCTCGAGCTCGGAGGTGACCTCGAGCAGGCGGCGCCGCATCTCCTCCAGGGTGCCGCCCAGCCGCGCCAGCTCGGCGCCGCCTCCCGCCGGCACCGGCGTGCGCAGGTCGCCGGCGCCGATGCGGCTGGCGGCGGCCGCCAGTCGGCGGGCCGGCGCCGCCAGCCGCCGGCCAAGGACGATGCCGATGAGCAGGGCGGCGAGGGCGGCGATGACGCCGGTGGCGGCGTAGCCGGCGACCAGCCGGGCGAACGACTCACCCAGCGGTGGCTGAGGCAGCGCGGCGACCACCCGCAGGTCCTCGGCCCCCGGCAGCGGCACCGGCGCCGCGGCCAGGTAGGTGCGCGGCAGCGGCGGCTCGTCGGCACTCGTTCCCTCGAGCCGCACGTCGAGGCCCAGCTCGCGCGACAGGCGAGCAACGAAGGCGGCGTCGAGGCGGCGCGCCACCACCACCGCGGCGTTGGCGCCCGGCACGCTCGCCACCGCGACCAGCAGGGGGGCGGCCGGCTCGGCGCCCTCTTTCGCCGGCTCCAGCGGTTGGTCCCGTTCGACCCGTGGGCCGGCGTCGCGGGGCGGCAGCTCGGCGGGCAGGTGGCCGGCGGTTGCCCACGGCGCGTTGCCACGCTGCACCGCGCAGGCGGCGAGGCCGGTGGTGGTGCGGAAGGCGGCGAGGAAGCGGGTGAGTTCGCGCTGCTGCCCGGCCTGCAACAAGCGTTGCAACGTGCTGCGCTCGGCGAGCAGCCGAGCGGTGACGGCCAGCTCCTCCCCCTCCACCACCACCTGCCGCGCCGCCGTGCCGGCGGCGAGCTCGACGCGCCCCTGCTGCTGCTCGGCGAGCAGGCGCCGCACCAGCAGGGCCGTGGTCACCGACAGCGCCAGGGCGGTGAGCAGCACCAGGCCGCCGTTGGCGAGGCCCAGCAGGGTCGATTGGGAGACGCGACGCACCGAAGTGATTGTAGGGCCTGGGCGATTCGCGCCGTCGCGGACGCCTCCTCAGCTGCGCGCCGGGGCCCCCACCCGGCGCTCCAGCACCACCTTGATCGCCAGCGTCACCAGCGCCAGCAGGGTGAGCAGAGACGCAAGGGCGAACGCCGCCGTCGCCTGGTAGTCGCTGTAGCGCACCTCCACCTCCAGCGGCAGCGTGTTGGTGAGCCCGCGGATGTGCCCCGACACCACCGAGACGGCGCCGAACTCGCCCATCGCGCGGGCGTTGCACAGCACCAGGCCGTAGAGCAGCCCCCACTTGACATTGGGCAGGGTGACGCGGAAGAAGATGGTGAGGCCGCCCGCCCCCATCAGCCGCGCCGCCTCCTCCTCGTCGGTCCCCTGCGCCTGCATGATCGGCAGCAGCTCGCGGGCGACGAAGGGGGCGGTGACGAAGAGCGTGGCGAGGACGATGCCCGGCACGGCGAAGATGATCTGTACGTCGTGCTCGGCGAGCCAGGGCCCGAGCCAGCCGTGCCGGCCGAAGAGCAGCACGAAGAGCAGTCCGGCGACCACCGGCGACACCGAGAAGGGCAGGTCGA
>DASYUP010000141.1:0-5922 GCA_036001185.1 Thermoanaerobaculia bacterium | reverse complement strand
CGCGCAGCGCCCGTGGCGATCTCGACGTCGCGCAGCATGGCCGTCTCGACCCGCGCCGTCGGACGGTCATCACGGGCCGAGATCGCTTCGCTACGCTCGCGATGACAGGCTGGGCCACCTCGGCTAGTCTCCCGGCATGCGCCACGCAACCCTGTCTGCGCTCCTCGTCGCCGCCCTCGCCACCGGCGCGCTCGCCGCGTGGCACGCCGCAGGGCCGCCGCCGGCGGTACCGCACGACACGGCCGCGGAGGCGATGGGTGCGCTGCGCTGGCGGTTGCACCTCGACCGCGACGAGCACGGCCGCGTGCTGCCCGGCGCCCTGTGGCGGGCGCTGCAGCAGCGCCAGCGAATGGTGCGGGAGGGCGTCAGCCGGCCGCGGGCCAAGACCGCCGGCCTCGGCGGCTGGACCTTCCGCGGCCCCACCAACGTCGGCGGCCGCACGCGCGCCCTGTGGATCGATCCCCGCAACCCGTCGCACCTCTGGGCCGGCTCGGTGGGGGGCGGCATCTTCTCCACCGGCAACGGCGGCAAGAGCTGGGCGCCGCTCAACGACTTCTTCCCCAACCTCTCGGTGTCGTCGCTGGCCCAGGACCCGGCCGACCCGGCGACGATCTTCGTCGGCACCGGCGAGGGATTCGGCAACGGCGACGCCATCCGCGGCGGCGGCATCTTCGTCACCCACGACGGCGGCGGCAGCTTCGAGCAGCTCGCCGGCACCGGCGAGTGGGCAGCCGTCAACCGCATTGCCATCGCCCCCGACTCGTCGACGCTGCTGGCGGCCACCGACCGCGGCATCTTTCGCTCGGGCGACGGCGGCGCCAGCTGGTCGGCGGCAACGATCGGCCGGGCGCTGCAGGTCGCTTTCAACCCCCACGACTCCGCCGAGGCGCTGGCCAGCGAGGGCGGAGGCTTCCGCCAGAAGCACCGCATCCTGCGCTCCACCGATGGCGGCGCCACCTGGAACCCGGCCAGCGTGCTCGCCGACAGCACCGAGTTCACCTCGCGCATCGAGATCGCCTACGCCCCATCGGATCCCGCGGTCGTCTACGCCATGCAGGATGGCCTCCTCTGGCGCTCGAACGACGGCGGCGGCTCGTGGGATCCCGTGGGCGTCTTCCCCGACGACGAGGACCAGTGGTGGTACGACAGCGCGCTGTGGGTGTCGCCGGTCGACCCCAACTTCCTCCTCGTCGGCGGCCTCTTTCTCGCCCGCAGCCTCGACGGCGGCCACACCCTGACCCCGATCTCCAACGGCTACCTGCTCACCCAGCAGGTGCACCCGGACGTGCACACCATCGCCGCCGACCCGCGCTTCGACGGCCGCGCCAACCGCCGCGTCTACGTCGGCTGCGACGGCGGCGTCTTCGTCGCCGACAACGTGGCAACCGTCAATTCCAAGACCGGGTGGCGCAGCCTCAACACCGGCTACGCCAGCTCGCAGTACTACAGCGGCGCCGGCGACGGCCCCACCGCCCTGCTGCTCGGCGGCCTGCAGGACAACGGCACGCTGCGCCTGCAGAAGAAGACGGTGGCGACGCTCACCTTCGGGGGCGACGGCGGCTACGTCGAGGTCGACCCGCAGTTGCCGAGCTACGTCTATTTCGAGTACCAGTACCTCGGCGGCCCCTACCGCTCGAAGGACGGCGGCAAGCACGTCGAGGCCAACCTCGGCGTCTCGCTGCCGGAAAGCGGCAGCGGCGACTTCCTCGCTCCCTTCCTGCTCGACCCCACCGACGGCAACCGCATGCTGGCCGGGGCGACCCACCTCTGGCGTACCGCCAACGCCCGCACCGGCAAGCCGCCAGCCTGGCAGGCGATCAAAGACGAGGCGTTCCACAACGACGAGGCGCAGAAGATCGACGTCATCGCCATCTCGGCAGCCGACCCCAACCGCGTTTGGGTGGGTCACGAGGACGGCCAGCTCTACGTCTCCCACGACGCCCGCTCGGGGGCACCAGGCTGGGATGTCGTCGACGACAACGATGCCCGCAACCCGCTTCCCAACCGTGCCGTGACCCGCATCCTCGCCCTCGCCGAGGGACCCGCCTCGGTGCTGGTGAGCTTCGGCGGCTTCCGCGCCGACAACCTCTGGCGCAGCGACGACGGTGGCTTCACCTGGCGCTCGCTGGCCACCGGGTTGCCGGCGGCGCCCATCCTCGCCCTCGCCCAGCACCCGCGGCACCCCGACTGGCTCTACGTCGGCACCGAGGTCGGCGTCTTCGCCTCCGAGGACGGCGGAGCGACCTGGTCGGCGGACAATCAGGGACCGGGCAGCGTCGCCGTCGACGACCTGCGCTTCCTCAACCGCTCGACCACCCTGCTCGCCGCCACCCACGGGCGCGGGCTATGGACCGCCAGCATCCCCTGACCGCCGGCACGCCAGCTCGGCCCCGGCCCGCTCGCGCATCGCGCGATCAGCCCTGCGCGCCCTCCTCGCCCGGCAGCCCGATGGTGACCTTCAGCGCCTCCGGCCGCAGGTGGCGCCGCGCCGCCGCCTCCACCGCGGCGCGGTCGAGCACCAGCAGCTCGCGCTCGCACCAGTCGGCGTCGTCGAGCGGCAGGCCCCAGTAGGCCGCCTCGGCGAGCAGGTCGGCCCACTGGCGGGCGGACTCGCGGCGGAAAGGCTCGCGGCCCAGCAGATACGTGCGCGCCTCCGAGAACTCCTCCTCGGTGAGGCCGTCCTCGAGCATGCGCGAGAGCTCTTCGCGTGCCGCCCGCTCGGCGCGCTCGAGGGTGCGCGGCGAGGTCGCCACGTAGGCGACCAGGCGCCCGGGCTCGCTGCTGGCGCCGGCGACCGTCGCCGCCTGCGCGGTGTAGGCGAGGCCCTCGCGCTCGCGCAGCCGCTCGGGGATGCGGCCGGTGAGACCGGCGCCGGCGCCGAGCACGACCCCTAGCAGCTCGAGCGCCGCGTGGTCCGGATGCAGGCGCGGCACCGTCAGGTGGCCGAGGTAGAGATGCGCCTGGTCGACGGCGCCGGACGGCAGCTCGCGGCGGTCGGCCGGCAGCCCCACCGGCGGCGCCGGGTCGGCGAGCGCGGCGCTGCCACCGAGCAGCGGGCCGAACAGCTCGGCGAGTCGCTGCCGCACCGGCTCCTCGGCGATCTCGCCGGTGACCGAGACGATGACGCCGCGCGTCAGCGACTGCAGGTGGAAGGTGCGGCAGCCGTCGGGGTCGAGCAGGGCGAGGCCGGTGTGATCCCCCTGCACCGGGCGGGCCCGCGGGTTAGGGGCGTAGAGCTGCTCGAGGAACGCCCAGGAGGTGCGCACCTCAGGCTGGTCCCAGTCGCTCTCCAGCTCGGTCTCGCCCTGGCGTCGCACCCAGGCCAGCCGGTCGGCGGGGAAGCGGCTCGCCAGCACCATGTCGGCGGCCCAGGCGAGGGCGTCCTCCCAGTCGGCGGCCAGGGCATCGACTGCCAGGCCGTGCGCCTCGTAGCCGCCGAAGCCGACCAGGCTGGCACCGCGATCCTCGGCGGTGGCGGCGAGGGCCCGCCAGTCGCGCGACGCGGTGCCCTCGGTGAGCAGCCGGCCGGTGGCCCACGAGACCCCCGGCAACGGCTCGGCGCGCGCGCCACCGCGCAGCCAGACGCGCACCGCCACCACCGACACGCCGGGGACCCGGCGCACCCGCAGGTCGAGTCGCGGCGGCGCGGCGAGCAGGAGTGGCGCCGCCGCGAGCTCCGGCGCCGCCAGTGCCTCCGCCGGAGCGCGCAGGCCGGCGGGCATCGCCGCCGAGGCCGGTTCCAGCTGCTCGTCAGCCACGGCGTCGCCTCTTGGCCGGCAGCGCCCAGCCGATGACCCCGCGCTCGGGAGCGAGCCAGCGCGCCGCCACCGCCTGCAGCTCGTCCTCGCCGGCGGCGAGCGCGCGGGCGAGGCTCCGCTCGGCCTGCGTCTCGTCGTAGAGGGCGAGACCGAAGCCGAGCGACAGCGCCTGCTGGTGGGCCTGCTCGTTGCCGAACACCCAGTCGGAGAGCAGCCCCAGCCGCGCGCGCGACAGCTCCTCGGCCGGCAGCGGCGCCGTACCGAGCGCGCGCAGGTGGCCGATCACCGAGTCCTCCACCTCGCCCGGGCTGGCGGTGGCATGGAGCTCGGCGTCGACGGTGAGCACGCCGGGACCCACCGAGGCGCTGACGTCGGCGTCGGCGAAGAGGCAGACCTCGCGCTCCTCCACCAGGTCGCGACGCAGGCGGCTGGTGCGTCCGTCGGCGAGGGCGGTGACCAGCAGCCGCAGCAGCGCATGGTCGGGGTGATCGGCGGGTGGGGCCGGCAGCGCCACCAGCAGGCGCGGCACCTCGCCGTGCTTGCGCTCCACCCGCACCATCTCGGTGGGTGGCTGCCACGGCGGCAGCACCGGCCGCGGCAGGGCGCCGCGCGGCAGGGCGCCCAGCGTCGCCTCCACCGCCGCGGCGTCCTCCTCGCGCACGGCGCCGGCAACCACCAGAGCGGCGTTGTCGGGCCGGTAGAAGGCGCGGTGGAAGGCGGCGAGCTGCTCGCCGCCGGTCGCCAGCAGCTCGTCGCGCGTGCCGAGCACGGGGCGCGCGTAGGGGTGATCGCCGAAGAGCGCCGTCGACACCGCCTGCTCGAGAGCGTCCCAGGGATCGCTCTCGTACATCGCCACCTCTTCGAGGATCACCTGCCGCTCGCTCGCCACCTCCGCCGGGTCGAGGGTGAGCGCCGCCATGCGGTCGGCCTCGATGGCGAGCGCCTCGCGCCAGACCCGTGGCGCCAGCTTGAAGTAGTAGACCGTGGCGTCGTGACTCGTGTAGGCGTTGTTGCTGCCGCCGAGCGCCTGGGTGCGGCGATCGATCTGCCCCGGCCCGTAGCTGGGCGATCCCTTGAACATCATGTGCTCGAGGAAGTGGGCGACGCCGCCCTGGCCACCCGGCTCGTCGCGGCTGCCGGCGCGATACCAGAGCGTGGTCGACACCACCGCCGCGCCCGGGACCTCGAGCAGCAGCAGGTCGAGCCCGTTGGCGAGACGGCGACGATGCCGGCGACCGGGAAGCGCGGTGGTCGGCGGCGGCACCGCGGCCGGCGCCGCGGGGGCGGCGACGGCGCGCTCGCGGGGGTGGAGGCGGGGGCGCTTCACGCCCCGAAGTCTAGGCGATGCCCAACCCGCGCAGGTCCTCGAGCGGGGGGGACGGCGCCCGCCCGAAGGAGCTAACTGTCAGAACCCGAAAGAGATCGCGATGTAACGCCTCAGTGACGTCCAGATTTTGGAACGAGCACGTAGGCAATCGTCGTCGGCAGGGGCCCGGGTGACGCCCGCAGCTTGTAAATCACTTCCCTGCCGTCTTTGTAAAGCCGCAGGTAGTAGGTGCCGGCCCCTGGGAGGTCAAAGGCGGGGGACTTCTTCTTCTCGGCGTTGTAGTCCACCGCCCGGCCGATGACGGTGAAGCGGCGATCCCCCTCCCCCTTGAAGCTCACCACCGCGTCGTCGGGCTCGACCTTGAACTTCAGCGCCAGCGTGGTGGCGATCTCCTGGTCGTAGCGCTGCTCCGGCTCCGCCGGCTCCGCTTCCGGTGGTGGTGGCGGCGGCGGCGCGGCGCGCGGCGGCGCGGCGCGCGGAGACGGCAGCGGTGCCGGCGTGTAGGTCGGTCGTGGGAGCTCGACCTCGTGACGCGGTGGCGCCGCCACCGGCGTCGCCGTGGCGCGTGGCACCGGCGGCGAAGGACGGGCGGTGGGTACCGGCACCACCGACGGCGCAGCCGCGGGCGAGGCATCGGGCGCCGGCGGCGACGACGGCGCCGGCACAAGTGCGACGGCGCTCGCGGTCGGCGCCACCGCGGCGGTGCCGTCGGGTCGGGGCGCCCCGGGGAGCACCGCCGGCAGCGCGCCGAGCGCCGCCTCCGGTCCCGGTGCCGCCGGCGGGGCGGTCGCCTGTTGTTTGCCGAAGCCGCCATGCAGCCAGAGGTAGACGCCCACG
>DASYUP010000140.1:0-8401 GCA_036001185.1 Thermoanaerobaculia bacterium | reverse complement strand
CTGCGGGCGCTGCGCCACGAGGTGCTGCTGTTGCACCTCGTTGCCCCCGACGAGCTCGCCTTCGACTGGAGTGGCGATCTGTTGTTCGAGGACCTGGAGAGCGGCGCGGTGGTGACCGCCGACGCCGGCGCCCTGCGGCCCGCCTACCTGGCGCGGCTCGAAGCCTGGCTGCGCGCCTGGGAGCGGCGGGCGACCGAGCTCGGCGTCACCTATCAGCGCGTACCCCTCGACCGCCCGCTCGAGCTGGTCCTTCGCGACGTGCTGACGCGCCGGCGGCGGCGGCGCTGATGGGCCTCACGGCGCCGCTCTGGCTGCTCGGCCTCACGGCGCTGCTGCTGCCACTGTTGCTCCACCTGCTGGCGCGCGGGCGGGGGCGTCGCGTGCGAGTGGGCAGCGTGCTGCTCCTCACCGCCGCGACGCCGCGGCGGCCGCGACGCCTGCAGCTGCAGCGGCCGCTGCTGCTCCTGCTGCGCTGCCTGCTGCTCGCTGCCGTGGTGCTGGCGCTGGCGGCGCCGCGCGTGCGCCGCCCGCCGGCGGACGGGGCCCGGACCGGTGCCTGGGTGCTGCTCGAGCCGGCGCTGGCGGTACGCGCGGCGCGCGACCCCACCCTCTGGCGAGCGCTGCCGGCGGCGCCGCGACTTGGGATCGCCGGCGGCGCCGAGGTACGGCTGCTGGCGCCGGGGCTGCCGCTGCGCGCGGCGATCGCCGACCCCGCCCTGCTGCCCGACCCGGCGGCCGTCGCCGGCGGTCTCTGGTCGCTGCTGCGCGAGGCCGCGGCAAAAGCACCTGCCGGCACGCCGCTGATGGTGATCAGCGAGGGCCGGCTGGCGGCATTGCGCGGCGAGCGGCCGGCGCTGGCCCGGCCCGTCTCCTGGTACGAGCTGTCCGACCGGCGCGGCAACCGCTGGGTGGCGGGCGCCATGGCCGCGGCGAACGGGCCGCAGGCGCTGATCGGTGAGAGCGACGCCACGGCGGCGCGCTTCCGACCCGGCATCGGGCCGGTGAGCGGCGCAGCGGTTCGGCTGCCTGCCGGCGATGCCGTTGCAGCGGACGACGCGCTCCGGCTCGCTCCCGTGCGGCCGCTGCGGGTGGCGCTTCTCGCCGCTCCCGATCGCGGCGCCGATGCCGCCTACCTGCGTGCGGCCCTCGGTGTGGCGGCGGAGGTCGCCGGTCAGCCGCTGCAATGGCAGCTCGACACCGGCGGGCCCGCAGCCGCCGCCGTCGCCGCCGGTGCCGGTGCCGGTGCCGGTGGAGAGTCACTGCGCGATGCCGCGCCGCGACTCGTCTTCTGGCTCGCCGACGCGCCGCCACCACCGCCCTTGCTCGCGGCCGTGCGCACCGGCGGGCTCCTCGTCACCGACGCCAGCCGTCCGGAGGAAACGTGTGGCGGCGCCTTCGTGGCAGCGCCCACCACCGCTCCGGTAGGGCTGCGCCGCTGCGTCGCCGGCGATGGAGGTGAGAGCGGTCGCGAAGCCGCAGCGGTGCTGTGGGCGGCAGACACCGGCCGTCCGCTGCTCCTCGCGCGGCCGCTGGGGAGCGGCCGGCTGCTCAGCTTCCGCGGCCGCTTCCACCCGACCTGGTCCGAGCTGGTGCTCTCGCCCGCCTTTCCCGCCTGGCTGGGCGAGCTGCTCCGCGCGAGCGCCGGCGGCAGGGCAAGCGCCGAACGTGCCACCTCCGACCGCCGGCTCGCCGCCGGGCAAGGAGCGCCGGCGAGAGAGCCGGCGGTGGCCTCGGCGCGGGCGCGGAGCCCGAGGCTGGCATCTCGATCTCCGGCTTCGCGGCTGCCGGAGCACCTGCTCTGGCTGCTCCTCGCGCCCCTGCTGCTGGTGGACCGCTGGGTGGCGCGCCGATGAGCCAGCCCCTGCCGCGGCCCTCGTCGCACGACACCTTGGCTCTCGAGGCCGGCCCGACCTCCGCAAACGCCGATGCCGCAGTGGCCGCGGCTGCCGAGGTGCTGGCGCGGCTCGCCCGGCGCTGGAACCGGCGCCGGCAACACGCCGCCGCCCTCGCCGGCCTCGGCGTCGGCTTGACGCTCGCCGTCGCGGCGTACCGCCTGGCGCCGCCCGCGTCATGGCTGCCCGTCGCCGCCGGCCTCCTGCTGCCGGTCGTCGCCGCGCTGCTGCTCGCGCGCCCTGGTCGGGCGACCTCCAGCGCTCTCGGCGAGCACCTCGACCGCCGGCTGCCGCCGCTCGCCGAGAGCAGCGGCCTGCTGCTCGTCGAGCCGGAGGCGAGCTTGCCGGGCCGGCCGTCGCCACCGGCGACGCTGTCACCGCTGCAGCGTCTGCAGCGGCGCCGCACCGCCCTGGCGCTGCTCGCCATGGACGAGCGAGCACTCGTCCGCCTGCTCCCCTGGCGCCCGCTCCACCGCGGCCTCGCCGTCCTGCTCGCCGGCGGGGCGAGCGCCGCCTTGCTCCTCGCGTTGCCGGCACCGCGCTCGCCGGCCGCGCGCGCCCGGGCGGCCGGCGCAGCACGCTCGCCGGCGCACGCCACGCCGACTCCGTGGCTGCGCGCGCTCACCGTCACCATCGAGCCCCCCGCCTACACCGGCCGTCCGTCGCGCGTCGCCCGCACGCTCGACGTCGCCGTCGAGGAGGGGGCGCGCGTCCGCTGGCGCGTCGAGGTGGCGCCGGCAGTGCGCACGGTCGCGCTGCTGCTCGACGAGTCGCTGCCGGTGCCCCTGCGGGCGGCGGGCCCGCGCGTCTTCACTGCCGTCGAGACCGTGCGGGCGCCGCGGCTGGTGCGGCTGGTGCTCCTTGGCGCGCGCGATGTCCTCTGGCGCTCGCCTCCAGCCCGCCTCGAGCTGCTCGCCGACCGCGCCCCCACTCTCGAGCTGCTGGCTCCGAAGGCGACGCCGGTGGAGCGCCCGGCGGCGCGACCTGGTGCATTGGCGGTGACGATCGCCCTCGCCGACGACTATGGAGTGGCCGGCGCCGAGGTGGTGAGCACGCTCGCCTCTGGCAGCGGCGAGCAGGTGGCCTTCGCGGAGAGGCGCCTCCCGCTCGCCGTGCGTCCCACGCCGGCGCGTCAGGTGGTGTATGCGACGATCGACCTGGCGACCTACGGGCTGGCAGCGGAGAGCGAGCTCTACCTGCGGGTCGAGGTGCGGGACCGCCGCCTGCCCGCTCCCAACGTCGCGCGCTCGCCGACGATCGTCGTGCGCCCGGCGGGCACGCGCCAGGAGAGCGCCGCGCTGGGCGCCGGCATCCCGGTGCTGGTGGCGCCGGAGCTCTTCCGCAGCCAGCGGCAGATCCTCATCGACACCGAGCAGCTCATCGCCGCCCAGCCACGCCTGAGCGCCGCCGAGGCGCTCAGGCGCTCGCGCGCCATCGGCTTCGACCAGCGGGCCCTGCGCATGCGCTACGGGACGCTGCTGGGCCAGGAGCTCGAGGAGGGCCGCCCCACCGGGCCGGAGGACGAGCTCGGCGGCCGGGAGGCCGGACCTCCGGGCGTCCCCGGCGGGCTGGTGCACGAGCACGACAGCGCCGAGAGCGCCACCTTCTTCGCCGATCCGGTGCGCCGCCGGCTGCGCGCCATGCTGGCGGCCATGTGGGACGCGGAGGGGACGCTCGCCACCGGCGTCCCGCGGACGGCGCTCCCCCACGAGCGCACCGCCCTGCGCCTGCTCAAGGAGGTGCAGCAGGCCGATCGGGTATACGTCCCGAAGACCGCAGGCGAAGGAGCGCCGCTCGATCCGTCGCGGCGGCTGGGTGGCGAGCTGCGAGGGGTGCACGACCTCGCCCCGCGCGCGCCGGAGCGCGCCGCGTCGCCGGTAGTGGCGGCGGCCCTCGCCCTGCTGGCAGCCCTCGACGGCGGCGCGACCCCACTCACGACCACCGCCCGGGACGGCGTGCTCGCACCCGCGGCGCTCGCCATCCTGCGTCCGGCGCTCGCGGCCCGTGCGCGCGCCGGCTCGGCGGCGGCGCTGGCTGCGCTGCCCGCGCTCGATGACGTCGCCACCGCGACAGCGGCGCAGCGCCAGGCCCTGACGCGCGGGCTCTGGGAGCTCGTGCCGCCACCGCAGGCGCCAACGCGATCCACGGCGCCCGCGGGTTCTCTCTGGAAGCGCTACCGGGAACGCCTGGGAGCGGCGGCACCGCCGGGAGGTGGCGGGTGAACGCGCTGCAATGGGGAGCAAGCCCGGCGGAGATCGGCATTGCCCTCGGCATGGCGCTCGTCGTCTGGGTCGCCGTCGCCGCGCTCGAGCTATGGCCGCGTTCCCCGGCACCGGCCCTTGCGGGCGAACGTCAGCGCCTTCCGCGCCGGCGTACCGGCGCACCCGCTCGCCTCCTGCTCCTCGCGGTCGCGCTGTTCGCCCTCGTCGTGCTGGTGGCGCGGCCGGTGCGGCTCGTGGTGACGGGCCGCGGAGATGCCGTGCTGCTCACCCCCGGCGCCAGCGCGGGCGATCTCGCGGCAGCCGCCGCAGCCGGGCTCCCGGCGTGGGGGCTGCCGCCGGCGCCCGGCGAGCCGCCGCTACCCGCCGGCGCGCCGGAGCTTCCCGATGCCGCCGGCCTGGTGCGACTCCACCCCGAGGCCAGCCGCCTGCGCGTCGCCGGCTTCGGGCTCTCCCGCTGGGAGCTCGCCGAGCTGTCCCTGCCGGTGGTCGCGCCGCGACCGCCGGCGCTCCCGTTCGGTCTGGCCCGTGCCGCCTGGCCGCGACGGTTGCCCCTCGGCGCCCCGTTCGAGGTGCACGGGCAGATCGCCGGCGCTCCGGCGGGTGGCGCCACCGTGCGCCTCGCCGGGCCGCCCCTGGAGGCGGTCGCGGCGCGCCTGCCGGCGGGCAGCTCCCCCTTCGTGCTGCGCGCCACCCCCCGCGGCCCCGGGCGCCATCTGCTCGAGCTGCGGCTCGAGGCGGCGGGGCGTCGACCCGCAAACGCCCAACTCGACGTCGAGGTCGTCGCCGAGGCGCCGCCGGCGGTGCTGTGGCTCGACGAGGCGCCGACGCCGGAGGGGCGCGAGCTCAAGCGCTGGCTCAGCGCCGCCGGCGCTCCCTTCGCCTGGCGGGCGCAGCCCACGCGCGGCGTCACCCGCGGCGAGGTGGTCGGCGTGCCCGGGCTCGCCGGCTCGGCGCTGACGTCGTTGACGCCCGGCCTGCTGCGCCGCTTCGACCTCGCGGTGGCCTCGCCGCGCGCCCTCGCCGCCCTGGGCGGTGGCGAGCGCGCGGCGCTCGACACGGCGGTGCGCGACGGGCTCGGGCTGCTGTTGAGGGCAGGCCGCGAGAACGACCCGGTGGCGCTGGGTGTGCGCTTCGCGGCGCGGCCGCTCCCCGGCGGTGGTGAGCTCGCCGCCCACATCGCCTGGCGCGACGGCGAATCGGCGGCCCTGCCGCTGCCGGCCCGCGAGCTCGCGCCCGCCGCCGACCTGCTGCCGCTCGCCAGCGACCGCGGCGGCAGGCTGCTCGCGGCGTGGCGTCCGCTGGGCGGCGGGGCGCTCGGCGTCACCCTCGTCGACGACAGCTGGCGCTGGGTGCTCGAGGGGCACGCCGCCGATCACCGGCGCCTCTGGCGCGAGACCATCACCGCCCTCGCCCGCCCGGCCGCGGTGCCGCCGCGCTGGGAGGTGCCGCCCGGTCCCTTGCTGGTCGACGCACCGGTGACGGCGACGATCACCGGCGTGGAAGGCGCGCCTCCGGCGGCCACCGTGCGCGACCCGGCGGGCCGGCTGCTGCCCCTCGCGCCGCGTCAGGATGCGGACGAGCTCTCGCGCTGGAGCGTCACCTTCTGGCCGCGACAAACGGGCTGGTACGCCGTCGGTGAGGGCGCGGCCGCGTCCGCGCTGTGGGTCGCCTCAGCGTCGGCCTGGACGGTCTGGCGGCTGGCGGGGCGCGAGGAGGCGACAGCCGCCCGGATGGCAGCGCCGTCGGTGGCCACGCCGACGCGGGAGCTGGTTCGCCGGCCGCTGCCGCTGCCGCGCTGGCCGCCCTTCCTGCTGCTGCTCGCCGCGCTGCTGGGGCTCTGGATCGCCGACCGCGGCGAGGGCCCGGCCGCCGCCGCGCCGCGGCCACGCTCCTAGGAGCGCATCTCCTAGCCAGCCAGCCGCTGGAAGCTCACCAGCGACCAGACGATGGCGCCGGCGCTCGCCAGCAGACAGAGCAGGCCGGCCACCAGGTGGTCGAGCCGCTCGGGGCGTAGCGGGTCGAGCCAGAAAGCGAGCAGCCAGCCACCCAGAAAGCCGCCCAGGTGGGCCCAGTTGTCGACTCCCGGCGACAGCCGCCCGAAGACGAACATGAAGATCACCCACAGCCAGATCTGCTGCCCCAGCGCCCGGCTGCCGCCGCGGCGGCTGTAGTGGATGAGCGCGCCGAGCAACCCGAAGAGCGCCGCCGATGCCCCCACGGTGATACCGCCACCCGCGCCCATGAGCAGCCGCAATGGTGAGGGCATGAACGGGCTGAGGGAGCTGGCGAGGAAGCCAAGGACGCTCGACAGGGTGTAGATCACCAGCGCTCGCCCGGTGCCGTAGAGGTGCTCGACCGCCGGCGCGATCTGCCAGAGGGCGTAGAGATTGAGGCCGATGTGCAGCAGGTTGCCGTGCAGCCAGCCGGCGGAGAGCACCGTCCACCAGCGGCCGTACTGCAGCACCGGCACCGGCCCGCTGGCACCGAAGGCGAACAACCGCTCGAAGCTGGGAGCAAAGAGACCGAGCACGCCGCCGCCGCCGACCCCCCCGCCGCTGGTCACCACCGTCGCCAGGTAGAGCGCCCCGCAGGCCCAGCCGATCAGCGGCCACAGGCCGAGGCGCAACCCCAGCCGGCGCAGCGCGGCGGTGAGGCCGAACATCGCCGGCGCCGGCCGCCCGCAGAACGGACAGCGGCTCTCCCCCGCTCCTACCAGCTTGCCGCAGCCGGGGCAGACCACCGAACCCGTGCGCCGCCGGCCCAGCATCGGCGGGCATCTTAGCCGAGGTGCCGAGGGAACGTCGGCGAGCGAAACGTCGGCGACGCAGCGTGCCACGCACGCGACACCGACCCTCAGCGGTTGGGGGCCGCCGGCTCAGGGCCTCTTCAGCGGTGCCGCGCGCCGCCCCGCAGTAGGCGCCACCTCGTGCGGCGGCCGCCGCTCCCGCAGCGCCACCGCCGCGGCGATGTGGGAGTAGTGGGAAAGCCCCTGCGGGAAGTTGCCCAGCATGCGCCGGCCGTCGTGCTCCTCGGCCAGCAGGCCGAGGTCGTTGGCGAGCCCCCAGGCGGCAGCGAACAGCTCCTCGGCCTCGGCGCGCCGCCCTTGCAGGGCCAGGCACTGCACCAGCCAGAAGCTGCAGGCGACGAAGCAACCCTCCTCGCCGGCGAGACCGTCATCCATGCGGTAGCGGCGCACCAGCGCGTCGCCGAGCAGGAGCTCGCGCCGGATCGCCTCCGTCGTGCGCACCATGCGCGGGTCGTCGTAGGCGACGAAGTCGACCCGCGGGAGCAGCAGCAGGGCGGCGTCGAGCTGGCGATTCTCGAAGGCCTGCACGAAGACGCCACGCTGGCGGTCGTAGCCCGATTCCTCGATGGTCGCCCGCAGCCGTTCGCGGGCGGTGCGCCAGCGGTCCAGCGGCACCTCGACGCCGCTGCCATCGAGGACCTTGATGCCGCGATCGACGGCCGCCCAGCACATCACCTGCGAGTGGACGAAGTGCAGGGGCTGCCGCCGCATCTCCCAGATGCCGTAGTCAGGCTCCCGGCAGCGCTCGAGGATGACCTCGACGACGCCGACGAGAAAGCGCAGGTAGTCCTCGTCGGGAGGCTCCCCGCGCTGGTGGCGGGCCCAGGCGAGGTCGACCAGCTGGCCGGTGCCGTCGAGCTGCAACTGGTCGGCCGCCCGGTTGCCGATGCGCACCGGCCGCGAGCCGCGGTAGCCGGCGAGGTGCGGCAGCTCGATCTCGGGCAGCAGCTGGCGGCCGTCGATGCCATAGACCGGCTGCACCTCCTCGGCTAGCCCGGCGGTGCTGCGCTCGATGAAGTAGGTGAAGCCGGCGGCCTCCTGATGAAAGCCGAGCGCGACGAGCGAGTCGAGGGCGAAGCTGCTGTCGCGGATCCAGCTCATCCGGTAGTCCCAGTTGCGGTTGCCGCCGATCACCTCCGGCAGGGAGGTGGTGGCGGCGGCGGCGATGGCCCCGGTGGGTGCGTGGACGAGACCCTTGAGGACCACCGCCGAGCGCAGCACGGCAGGATCGAGGTCGCCGGGGTCGCCCACCCGCGAGGCCACCCAGCGCTCCCACCAGCGCGCCGTCTCGGCGAGCCGCCGGTCGACCTCCTCCAGGGGGAGCGGCTCGGGGGTGGCGGGGTGGAGGTGCTCGGGACGCCGCCAGCAGAGCGAGAGGCGGACCCGCTGTCCGGGCCGCACCCGCAGCTCCCCTACCAGTCCGTGACGCTCGTCCATCCGCAGCGTCGCATCAGTGGTAAGCAGCAGGCCGCTGCTGGCCG
>DASYUP010000139.1:0-3908 GCA_036001185.1 Thermoanaerobaculia bacterium | reverse complement strand
CGGCGCCATTCTACGGGCGCCGGCCGGCCGCGGCGTCCACCGCGCCGAGACGCTCGAGCGCCGTCGGCAGCTCGGTGAGCGCATCGATGGTGAGGTCCGCCGCCGGCCCCTCGTCGTGGTGAGACCGCAGCCAGATGGTGCTCGTTCCCGCGGCGCGGCCGGCGGCGACGTCGCTGCTGCGGCGATCGCCCACCATCACGGCGGCGCTGGCCGGCACTCCCAGCGCCGCCATCGCCTCGGCGAGCATCGCCGGGCTCGGCTTGCGGCTGCCGGCGTCGTAGCTGAAGCGGGTGACGGCGAAGGCGTCGAGCAGTCCGTGGGCCGCCAGCCGCTCGCGGTACAGCGCGCCGGGAAGGGCGACGTTGGAGACCAGCGCCAGCGGCAGCCCGCGCCGGCGCAGCTCGGCGACCACCGACGCCGCCCCTGGCGTGGCCTGCAGGCGCGCGCCGTAGGGACCGAACCAGGCGGCCAGTAGCTCGTCGCCCGTGGCGCGCGCGCCGCTGCTCGCGAGCAGGCGATCGAGATGCGGGCGCCAGTCGGCCTCGCGCTGGCGCTCGTAGCGGCGCTCGTACTCCAGCCGCCAGGGGGCGAAGAGCAGGCGCTCGAGGTCGGCGGCGGCGGCGCGGCCGCCGCGCGCCCGCAGCAGCGCCAGCAACCGCTCCCGACCCTCGCGATCGTCCGCGCCACGCGGCAGGCCGGCCTCGTTGGCCATGGCGAGGAGCACGCCGCCCATGTCGAGCAGCACGGCGCGCAGCGGCGGCGCCCTCATCGCTGGCAGCGAGGGCAGAAGTAGGTGCTGCGCCCGCCCTGGACGATCCGGCGGATGGCGGCGCCGCAGCGACCGCAGGGCTCCCCTTCGCGGTCGTAGACCGCGAGGGAGACCTGGAAGTAGCCGGGGTTGCCGTCGCCGTCGACGAAGTCGTTGAGGGTGGTGCCACCCTGCTCGATGGCGCTGGCGAGCACCCGCCGCACCGCCCCGGCGAGCTCCTCCCAGCGCGGCGCGGCGATCCGTGCTACCGACCGGCGGGGATCGATGCCGGCCTGGAAGAGCGCCTCGCTGGCGTAGATGTTGCCCACCCCGACGACGACGCCGGCATCCATCAGGTAGCCCTTGACCGGGCCGCGACGGCCGGCGGCGTGGCGGCGCAGGTAGGCACCGTCGAGGCCACCGTCGAGTGGCTCGACGCCGAGCGCCACGAGATGCGGATCGCCGGCCAGCCGCTCGCTGCGCAGCGCCAGCACCAGCCCGAAACGCCGCGGGTCGACGAAGCGCAGGCGCCCGCCGCGCGCCAGGTGGAAGGCGACGTGCTCGTGGAGCTCGCGCGGGTGGCGCGCCGGCACCACGGTGAGCCGGCCGCTCATGCCGAGGTGGAGCAGCAGCGTGTGCCCACCCTCGAGGTGCACGAGCAGGTACTTGCCTCGCCGCCCGAGCTCGAGGATCCGCCGGCCACCCGCCGCGGCGCCGAGCGCGCGCGCGTTGACGCGCTCGCGCAGGCGCGGCTCGCGCACCTCGACGCGGGCGATGCGGGCGCCGCGCAGGCGCGGGGCGAGGCTGCGGCGGAGGACTTCGACCTCGGGAAGCTCGGGCACGATCAGGCCCTCAATGCGGTGGCGATCTCGGCGATCAACGCGGCGAGCGCGGCCTGGGGGTCGGAGGCCTCGCCCTTGAGCGCCATCTCGGTGTCGAGCAGGCGCATGGGCAGCCCCAGCACCGTCGCCGGAGGCAGTCTGCCGGCGGCAAGGTAGGCGCGGTGGAGGCGGAAGGGATGCACCCCGGCGAGCGGGTTGGGCAGACCCTCGGGCAGCTCGCCGGTGAGGGCGGAGGCGAGGCGATCCTTGAAGCGGTTGTAGCTGCGCTCGCCGCGGGCGACGCCGAGCCGATCGATGACGCCGCGCACCGCCACCAGCTGCCGGCAGAAGCCGGCGAGCAGCGAGAAGAAGGCCAGCCGCGCGCGACCCGGATCGTCGCTGCCGGCAACCAGGCGATCGAGCCGCGTGAGGACCTCGCCGCCGCGCCCCTCGGCGAGCGCGTCGAGGAGCTGCCAGCTGTCTTCCTCGCCGCGGTCCTCCACCGCCTCCTCGACCAGTGCGAGCGTGATGGGCTGGCCGCCGGCGAGATCGGCGAGCTTGCGATATTCGGCGGCGAAGCGGGCGGTGGAGCTGCCATCGACGCCGGCGCCGCGTCCCTCGCCCTGGCGCAGGGTGCGCCGGGCGAGCTCGTCCATGGCGTCGCGGCGGATGGCGGTGCCTCCCTCGCTCTCGAGCTGTGCCGCCAGCGCGCCGACGCCGCTCCAGCCCTCGCGCTCGGCGACCACCTCGCCGACCGCCAGCAGGGCGCCGCGCTCGCGCAGCTGGGCGACCAGCGGATGATCGGCGGCGACGGTGCGCTCGGCGAGGATGAGGGAGTGGCCGCTGGGCAGGCCGCGGGCCAGCAGCTCGCCGAGCTGCGCCACCGCCTCCTCGCCGAGGCCGGCGAGGCCGTCGTGGCGGGCCGCCTCGAGCAGGGGCACCAGCTGCTCGCGCCGTTGCTCCGCCTCCTTCTTCGCCAGCCGCGCGCCCTTCTTGCCCGCCAGCGCCCAGTCGGGCACGCCGGCGATCGCCTCGGCGGCGCCGCCGGCCGCCGGATCGACGCCAAAGAGGTGCAGCGCCTGCAGCAGCCGCGACGCTCCTTCACGCTCCTTGGCGGAGAGCGAGTCGCCCGACGGCGGCGCCACCGCGAGCGCGTCGGCCACCAGCTCGAGCGCCGCCGAGCGGTCGGCGAGCACCGCGGTATCGACGGCGGCGAGCACCTTGGCGCCGCCGAAGAGCGAGAAGGTGCGCAGGTCGTCGAGCAGCGGCAGCAGGTCGGCGGGGCGGCGGCGGAGAGCGAAGCTGCCGCCGCTGCGCGCGGCGAGGGCGGCGCCCAGTCGCGAGGCGGTCGGCTCGCCGAGCACCGGATCGCCGACCACCAGGTAGAGCGGCGAGGGCGGCGCGGCGAGCAGACGGTCGACGGGATCGCTCATGGTGGCGGCGCCACTCTACAGATCTCTACAAACGAAGAGCGGGGCGTGAACGCCCCGCTCGTCGGATCGCCGTCGCCCTGAGCAGCCTCACGCCTCTTCCAGCATCCCCTTCTCGGCCAGCTCCTGGCAGTCGATGCAGTAGCGCGCCCACGGCATCGCCTTGAGGCGGCCGGGACGGATCTCGTTGCTGCAGTTCGTGCACACGCCGTACACCCCCTGCTCGATGCGTTGCAGCGCCTCCTCGATGCGCAGCAGGGTGTGGCGCTCGCCGTCCGACAGGGAGAACAGCAGCTCGCGGCTGTAGGCGTTGTTGGCGCGATCGACGATGTCGTCGCTGCCCTCGTCGCTCGCTTCCTGGCCGGCCTTCACGTCGTGCTCGTACATGGCCAGGATCTCGTTGCGCTGATCGGTCAGGCGCCGGCGGACGACCTCGATGCCGCCCAGCTCGTCGACGTTGCTCTTGGTGGCTTGTTCCTTCGCTGGCAAGGGCACTGTCACCTCCAGATGACCTCTTGGAACGGCTCTCGATGTCCCCGAAACGCGGGCAAATACGCCCCTCTTCCAGGGCTCCGGCTTTATAACGGGTCGCGATGGTACTTCATTCCGGAGGTCAAGGAAAGGCCGCGGTAGAGCTGTTCCCAGAGCACCAGCCGGGCGAGCTGATGCGGCAGCGTGAGGGGCCCCAGCGACAGGTTGAGGAAGGCCGCCGTGCGGACCTCGGGCGCCAGCCCGAGATCGGAGCCGACGACGAAGACGAGGGCGTGGGGCCACTCGTCGCGCGCACGGGCGAGGAAGATCGCCAGCTCCCGCGAGGCGAGCGCCTTGCCCTGGCGGTCCAGGGCCACCAGCCGGTGCGGCTGCGGCAGCGCCTTCCACAATGCCGCCGCCTCGGCGCGCAGCCGCTCG
>DASYUP010000138.1:0-1987 GCA_036001185.1 Thermoanaerobaculia bacterium | reverse complement strand
GACGGGCGGCACGCGCTCTGGCTGCGGCCGCAGGGCCACCCATTCACCAGTCCCAGCGAGGTGGTGGAGATCGAGCTCGGGGCTCGGCCGCGGTTGCGGCCGACCGGCATCGAGGTCGCGCGGTCCTGGGATACCACGATGCTGCCGCTGGGCGAAGGAGTGGCGATCGCCGAGGCACGGCGGCTGACGTTCTGGGCGGAGCATGGCAGGCGACTGGTCGTGGCGACCGAGCTGCCGCGCGCCGTGGTGGGGTGGCAGCAGCTGCGCGGCGTCGCCGCCGACCGCGTGCGACTCGTGCGACTGACCTCCGTCGGCGAGGAGGCGCACGTGCAGAGCTGGGACCTCGACCTCACCGCGCGCCGGATCCAGCCGCTGGCCGATCGCCCCCTGAGCGGGGCCGCGCTTCCCAGCCTTGCCCTCTCCACCGATGGCACACGGCTGCTGGTGAGCTCCGGGTGGGCCGGCCGCGGCGGTGCCCGCCTGCTCGATGCCGCCACCGGCGAGCCGCTGGCCCAGCTCGCGCCGCCGGTCCCCGGCGGCTATGTGACCGCCGGGTTCCTGCCGGGTGGCGAGCTGGCGGTCGTCGTCGGCCACCAGGAGCAGCTCGTGTTGCGGCTCTTCGACCGCCAGGGCGCCCTTCGCCGCGAGGTCCCTCTGGGCCGAGGTCGCTATGCGTGGCTCGGCGTGCCGTGGCGCGCCGGCCGGCTGCCGTTCACCGCCAACGTGCGCGCCGGCGAGAGCACGGCGCGTCGCTGGCAAGGCGAGCTACGCGAGGTCGACCTGGCGAGCGGTCAGGTGCGCGTCCTCGGTGACCGGCTGGCGCCGGTCGGAGGCGCGGCGCCCTGGTGGCCCGGCGACGACACCATGGCCGCCGGCAGCCCGGGGTCGCAGCTGTTTCGTGACCACTACGGAACGGTGTCGCATCGCGGGCCGGAGGGCGGTGCGCAACGCGTCCTGCCCCCGCCCGGCTGACAGCTCGACCCCTCTGTCCCCGTCATCACCCAGCAACAGACAGGAGGCCTCGAGATGCGTACCCCCCTCGGCATCGTCCTGCTGCTCCTCATCGCCCCGTTCGCCCCGAGCCGCGCCGCCGAGCAGACGCCGGAGGAGCGCGCCGCGCTCAAGGGCAGCATCGTCGCCATGCGCGAGGCCGGCACGGCTCTCTTCACCTATGTGACCGATCACGCTAAGCCCGCGCCACCGGAGGCGACTCCGGCCAAGGGCGAGAGCACGACCAGCGTCCACTGGAGCTCCTGCCCGGCGCTTTCCTACGACCAGGCCAGGGCGCTGGTGGTGCCCACCTACATCGCCGAGCTGCCGCGCACCGACGGTTGGGGCAACGACCTGCAGTTCTGCTTCGACCCCGAGCGCATGCGGCCGAAGGCCCACAACGTGATCGGCATCCGCAGCCTCGGCAGCGACCGGCAGGCCGAGGGCGACGAATACACGGTCGGCGCTTTCGACCCCGAGGCGACCGCCCGCGACGTCGTCTGGCTGGACGGCTACTTCGTCACCTGGCCGCAGCGGAAGTGAGCGCGGCGCGAGCGGGCGGGCGCACCTCGGGGCGGCGCCACAGAGGCGCCGTCCCGTAGTAGCCTCCCCGCCGTGATCGAGTCGCTCGCCGCGACACCGCTTCTGCGCACGCCGCTCCTCAGCCGCGCGGCGATGGTGGTCGTCGGCCTGGCGCTGCTGGTCGCCGGTCGCAAGCTGTTCTGGCTGGCGGTGGGGGCCCTCGGCTTCGTCGCCGGCTACCAGGCGATGGAGCAGTGGGGGCGCGGCCTGCCGCCGGCCGCCACCCTCGTCGTCGCCGTGGCGGTGGGGGTGATCGGCCTGCTGCTGGCGCTGGTGGTGCAGCGCGTGGCGGTGGCGCTCGCCGGCTTCTTCCTCGGCGTCGTGCTGGCGACGCTGCTGCTGCCGCACCTTGGCCTCGCGCTCGGTGGCGGGCACGGGCTCGTCGTCTTCGCCGCCGGATTGATCATGGCCTTCG
>DASYUP010000137.1:0-5426 GCA_036001185.1 Thermoanaerobaculia bacterium | reverse complement strand
GTCGACGCATAGAGGGCGATTCTAGCATCCGGGTTGCGGGGGCAAGGAGCTGTCAGGGCAGGGCGCTCGGCCGGGCGGGTCACATGTCGAAACGCACGCCGACCTCGAAGGTCCTTCCCGCCAGCGGCCCCCAGACATCGGTGGTGCGGCGGCCATCGGGCTCGGGCCGGGCCAGCAGCAACGGGTCGCGACGGGTCTGGCGCACGTCGGTGAGGTTGCGGGCCACCGCGAACAGGCGCGCCTCGCCGAGGCGCACCTCGCCGAGCACGTTGAGCTCGACGTAGGAGGGGCTGGTGGCGCGGAAGGGGTCGTGCTCGAGCCGCTGGCGCCCGGTGTAGCCGAGCTCGGCGCCGAGCCGCCCGACTGCTTCGTTCTCGACGATGGCGGCCAGCTCCGCCGCCTGGTGCGGTACCCGCGCCACGCGGCGCCGCGGGCCCCCGTCGATGTCGGCGGCGGTGGCGTCGAGCCAGGCGTGGGTGGCGATGACGTGCAGGAAACCGTGGCTGTAGCGGGCCAGCAGCTCTGTGCCGCGGGTGCGCTCGGCGCCCGGGGCGTTGCGGAGGGCGAGGCGGTCCCCGGTTTCGCGGGCGAGCAGCGGGTGGTTGACGCGGGAGGCGAAGAACGCGCCGCCGAGCTCCCAGCCGCCCGTCGACCAGCCGAGATCGAGCGCGGCGCTGCGCGCCCGCTCGGGGCGCACGCCGACGACGGGCAGCAGCCGCGCAAGGCCCACCTCCTCGGTCTCCTCGCCGAGGGGCGTCGGCAGCGCGTGGCCGCTGCCCGCCGACAGGCGCAGCCGCCAGTGCGGGCGCGGTCGCAGCAGCAGCGAGACGAGGGGGTCGACGAAGGTGCCGTACGTCCTGCTGCGCTCGGCGCGCCCGCTGGCCGCCAGGCTCACTCGCGGCGACAGCGCGTATTCGTCCTGGGCGAAGAGGGCCTTCGCCTCGTCGACCGTGGCGAAGGCGCCGCGCAGCCGCACCGTCTGGCGGTCCTCAGCGACGCCCAGCACCCAGGTGTGTCCGCTGGCCCGACCATGTCCGCTGCCGGCGAGGCTCACCTCGGCGAAGCCGGAGCGCAAGGCCACCCGCTCGCGGTCGGGACCCAGCCGGCGGCTGCGCGCGGTGGTGGTGAGGGAGGCGTGGATCGCCAGCAGCAGCTCGCCCGGCAGCAGAAAACGCCCGACCAGCCCGCCGTCGAGGCGGCGAGTGTGCAGGCGGTCGCGGAACGGCCCCGTCGTGGTCGTGGCGCCAGCGAGCGTGCCCCCCTCGCGCTGCTCGTCCATGCCGCCGGCGGTGGCGAACAGGGAGTGCCCGCGCTGGTCGCCCCAGTAGAGCCGCGGTCGCAACAGCGCCCGCCGGAAGCCGGGCAGATCGGCCCAGCCGTCGCCGTCGAGGTCGCGCGCGCTCTGGCGGTGGCCGGAGGCGAGCAGCGTGTAGCCCCAGCGCTCGCCGAGCTGGTGGGGGAGGAAGCCCACCAGGTCGGTGCCTCGCTGCGACGACTGGCCGAGCAGTGCCTCGGGCTCACCGGCGGGGCCGCGGGAGACCAGGTTGACGATGCCGCCCAGCGCACCACCGCCGTAGAGGGCCGAGGTCGTCCCCTTGATCACCTCCACCTGGGCGAGGTCGAGCGGCGGCACCTGCAGCAGGCCGAAGGCATCCCCCTCGTCGCCGAGCAGCGGCAGCTCGTCGACCAGCACGCGGGTGTAGCGGCCGCGCAGCCCGCGCAGCCGCAACGTGGTGCCCCCGAGGGTCGGCGCCGTCGTCTCGACGGCGACGCCGGGCAGCTCCTCGAGCAGGGTGGTGAGGTTGCCGGGCGCGATGGTGAGGTTCTCCTCGATCTCTTCCTGCGGCAGCGCCTCGACGTGCAGGGGCTGATCCTCGAGGACGGTGCCGGTGCGGGTGGCGGCGACCACGGTCACGGCGTCCTCGAAACGCAGCTCGCGCAGCTGCACGAGCAGCGGGGTTTCGGCGCCGGCGCGAATGAGCGCCGTAGCCGTTGCCGGGGCGAACCCCTCGCGGGTGACGGCGACGGTTTGCTCACCGGCAGGCAGGCGCAGCCGGGCCTCGCCGCGATTGTCGGTGTGCGCCATCGCGTCGCCGGCAGTCACCGTGGCCGCCGCCAGCGGTGCCACGCCGCTGCGGACCTGCACGAGAACGGTGCCGGCGTCTTGTTGGACAGCCGGAACTCGTTGGGCGAGCACGACCCGAGATCCGGCGGGCGCCAGCAGCAAGAGGGCGATCGGCCCCCGCAGGCGCCAGATCGTGGTCAACAGGCTCATGGCGTCCATCCTCCGGCCGGGGCGGCGAGCCCCGGCCACCGACGCGCTATCATGGTGGCATGTTCGGCATCGGCGGCCCGGAGCTGATCTTCATCCTCGTCCTGGCGCTGCTGATCTTCGGTCCGAAGAAGCTGCCGGAGATCGGCCGCACGCTGGGCAAGGGGATGGCCGAGTTCCGCAAGGCCTCGACCGAGCTGCAGCGGGCCATCAACACCGAGCTCGACACGCCGCCCGCGCGGCCCGCGGCCGCTCACGTCGAGCCGCCGCCGGCCGCCGCCGCGCCGGCGCCTGACAGCACCCAGCCCTCGCAGCTCCAATGAGCGACGAGTCGGGGCCGCGGGAGGGAGGGCACCCCTCCCCCGGCGAGTCGACGCTGCCGGTGGTGCGCCCCGCCGCCGGGACGGTGGCGCGGCCGTCGCGGCGGCCGCCGCCGCCTCCGCCGCGCGAGGAGCTGCCGGCGATGAGCCTGCTCGAGCACCTCGAGGAGCTGCGCTCGCGGCTGCTGCGCTGCCTCTTGGCGCTGGCCGTCACCACCGGCATCTCCTGGTGGCAGGCGGAACGGATCTTCCACTTCCTGGCGGTGCCGATCTACAAGCGCCTGCCGCCGGGGCAGAGGCTGGTCATGCTGTCGGTGACCGACGGCTTCCTGCTCTACATCAAGGTGGCGCTGCTGGCGGGAGTGTTCGTCGCCGCGCCGGTGCTGCTCTACCATCTCTGGCGCTTCATCGCCCCGGGTCTCTACCGGCGCGAGCAGCGTTACGTCGTCGGCTTCATCGTCACCGGCACCCTGCTCTTCCTCGCCGGCGGCGCCTTCGCCTACTACGTCGCCTTCCCCTTCGCCGTCGAGTTCCTGCTCGCCGTCGGCCATGAGTTCGCGCCCAGCATCACCGGCGTCAGCTACCTGAGCTTCCTGATGACGGTGATCCTCGGCCTGGCGCTGATGTTCGAGCTGCCGCTGGTGATCGTCTTCCTGGCCCGCGTGGGCCTGGTGACCCCGCGCTTCCTGTTGCGCAACTTCCGTTACGCGGTTCTCATCATCTTCGTCGCCGCCGCCATCATCACCCCCACCTCGGACGTCTTCAACCTCTGCCTCTTCGCCGTGCCGACGCTGCTGCTCTACCTGCTCGGCGTGGCGGCGGCGGCGCTGGTGGTGCGCTCGGCGGCGAAGGCGAAGGCGGCGGCAGAGGCGGCAGAGGCGGCAGAGGCCGAGGAGGCGGAGGCGGGCGAGCCGGCCATCTAGGCGGGCGCCGCTCAGTCGTAGCCCAGCGCCCGCAGGGCGGCTGCTTGCTCGGCAGTGAGCTGGCCGCGCTGGCCCGCCGTCGTGCCGCCGCGCAGCCACTGCGCCAGCAGCGCCCGCAGCTCGCGCTCCTGGCGGCGCCCCTGGCCGGCGAGGTTGCGGCGCTCGCCGGCGTCGCGCGACAGGTCATAGAGGTAGGGCCCGTCGGCCACCAGCCGGCTGCCGGTGGAGACGAAGTAGCGCCATCCCGCCGTGCGCACCGCCGCGCCCTGGCCGTCGCTCTGCTCGGCGAAGACGGCCGATCTGCCGTGCCGGCCCGCACCGGTGAGCCGCCGCAGGTCGCGGCCATCGCTGCCGTCGTCGGCGAGGCCGGCGGCGCCGAGCAGCGTCGGGAAGAGGTCGAGGGTCTGCACCAGGCCGCGGAGGCGCCGGCCGGCGGGCCGCGGTGTCGCCTGCGGCCAGCGGACCATCAACGGCACGTGGGTGGTGGCGTCCCACAGACCGGCGTGACGGTAGGTGATGCCGTGCTCCTCGAGGTTTTCGCCATGGTCGGCGACGAAGGCGACCAGCGTGTCGGCGAGCAAGCCGCGGCTGCGCAGGAGGCCGAGCAAGCGGTCGACCTCGCGGTCGAGGTAGGCCACCTCGCCGAGGTAGAGGTCGCGCGCGCCGCGCAGCCGAGCATCGCGGAAGGGGCGCGGCCCGAGGGCGCGGAAGGGGATCCAGTCGCGCACGGGTGAGAGCCCGTACGGTCGGGCAGCCCGCTCCCCGAGGGCGTAGGGAGCCGGCGGCAGGTGCGGCGTGTGGGGATCGAAGAGGTGGACCCAGAGGAAAAACGGGCGCGACCGCGGCCGCTGCAGCCAATCGATGGCCTGGTCGACGGCGAGGCGCGCCGCGGCGGTCTCATCCGCGGCGGCCACGGCGGCGAAGCCCTGGCCGAGGCCGGAGCGGTCGGGATCGAGGTGCCGCGCGGCGATCACCGCGCAGGTGTCGTAGCCGGCGTCGGCCAGCCGTTCGGCGAGGGTTACCCGGGCCTCCGGCAGCGGGCTGGCGAGGTCGCGTACGCCGTGGTGGTGGACGTAGAGGCCGGTGTGGATGGAGGCGAAGCTCGGGTTGGTGGAGTTGACGGTGGAGAAGGCATCGAGCCAGACGTCGCTCTCGGCCGCCAGGGCGTCGAGGGCCGGGGTGACGCTGGGTCGCCGGCCCCAGGCGCCCACCGCGTCGGCCCGCAGGGTGTCGGCGCCGAGCAGCACGATGTTGGGATGGGGCGGTGTCGCCCGCGCGGGCGCGCCGCGCCCGTTCAGCGGCTCTCGGCTCAGCAGCTCGGGGCTGCCCCACAACATCGCGCAGGCCACGCTGCCGGGGGCGCCGCGACGGACGTCGAGCTGCAGGGCGACGCTCTGCTCAGCCCAGGGCGCCAGGTCGAGGGTCACCTCGGCCATCCCCGGCCAGGGATCGCGCGGTGGACCGCCGCGCCAGAGGACCACTGGCTTTCCGCCGCCGGGTAGCAGCGACACCGTCGCGGCGATGGCACAGGGCGCCTCGCCGGGCAGCGGCGTGAAGGCGAAGTAGGGCTCGGCGCCGAGGCGCAGCGGCCAGGCCACCGTCGTGCCCGCGCGCTGGAACAGCGCCCGCACCTGCGGCGCGGTCGGCGCCGCCGGCAGCGGCGCGGCGCCGACCGCGACTTCGCGCGCCGGCATGGCGGCAGGCTCGGTTGCCACGTGAGCCAGCAGCGGCGCGATGCCATCGCGGCGTCCCCGCACCACGGTGGCGCGCTGCGCCCAGAGATCGACGCGTAGCCAGCCGCCCGGCGGCGACGGCGGAGCCGCAGCCGGGCTCTGGGGGCCGCTCAGAGCCAGGGCCAGCGCCACGGCCGATACCAGGGCGGCATGCCGCGCACGCGCCAACTTCACGCCA
>DASYUP010000136.1:0-3471 GCA_036001185.1 Thermoanaerobaculia bacterium | reverse complement strand
CGTCATCGAGCGCACGGCGCGCTACCAGTCGGGCCGCATCCTCGAACGGATGGTCGGGCCCGAGCGCGTGGTGATCTTCCGCGTTCCCTGGGTGGACGATCGCGGCGACATCCGCGTCAACCGCGGCTTCCGTGTCGAGATGAGCAGCGCGCTGGGGCCCTACAAGGGCGGGCTGCGCTTTCACCCCAGCGTCAACCTCGGCATCCTCAAGTTCCTCGCCTTCGAGCAGGTGTTCAAGAACAGCCTGACGACGCTGCCCATGGGCGGCGGCAAAGGGGGCAGCGACTTCGACCCCAAGGGCAAGTCCGACGGCGAGGTGATGCGCTTCTGCCAGTCGTTCATGGCCGAGCTGTGGCGCCACATCGGCCCCAACACCGACGTGCCGGCGGGCGACATCGGCGTCGGCGGGCGCGAGATCGGCTACCTCTTCGGCATGTACAAGAAGCTCGCCAACGAGTTCACCGGCGTGCTCACCGGCAAGGGCAGCACCTGGGGCGGCTCGCTCATCCGTCCCGAGGCGACCGGCTACGGCTGCGTCTACTTCATCCAGGCCATGCTGGGCGGCCGCGGCGACAGCCTCGCTGGCAAGCGGGCGGTCGTCTCCGGCTCGGGCAACGTGGCGCAGTTCGCGGTCGAGAAGCTGCTGCAGCTCGGTGCCACCGTGCTCACTCTTTCGGACTCGGCGGGGACCATCGTCGACCGCGCGGGCATCGACGGCGAGAAGCTCGCCTGGGTGATGGAGCTCAAGAACGATCGCCGCGGCCGCATCCGCGAATACGTCGACCGCTGGCCGGGCAGCGAGTTCGCAGAAGGCCAGCGGCCCTGGTCGGTGCCCTGCGACGTGGCGGTGCCCTGCGCCACCGAGAACGAGATCTCGGCCGATGACGCCGAGGCGCTGCTCAGGAACGGCTGCCGCGTCGTCGCCGAGGGCGCCAACATGCCGAGCGACCCCGGCGCGGTGGAGCGCTTCCTCGCCGCCGGCATCCTCTTCGCCCCCGGCAAGGCCGCCAACGCCGGCGGCGTTGCCGTCTCCGGCCTGGAGATGACGCAGAACGCCATGCGCCTGCGCTGGACCCGCGAGGAGGTCGACGAGCGCCTGCGGATGATCATGCAGGAGATCCACACCACCTGCGTCAAGCACGGCCGCAAGGCCGACGGCGGCATCGACTACGTCGACGGCGCCAACATCGGCGGCTTCATGAAAGTCGCCGACGCCATGCTCGACCAGGGCGTCGTCTGACGCCCGCTCCCAGCCGGGAGCCCCTTTTTCTCCGCAAGCAGGGGGGCAGCTGCCTGCCCCCGGGCGGGGTGGATCTTCTCCTGGAGGGATTGGCCAGCCCCGTCGCCCCCGGCGAAGGTGACTCTTTCTCTAGCCGTTGGCTGCCGGCAGCCGCCGCCGCCGCCTGCCGCAGCGACGCAAGGCGCTAGAATAGAGCCACTTGGACCCCCCACTCGGCCCCGCGGGCCGCGAGTTGCTCGCCTCGCTTCTCGACCTGGTGGCAACGATCGAGGGCGACGGCACCTTCGCGGCGGTCTCCGGCGCCGTCGAGCTGCTCTTCGGCCGCGACGCGGCGGCGCTGCGCGGCCGCCGGGTCGCCGATCTCCTCGACCCCGAAGATCAGCCGGCCTTCGAACATCTCATGGCGCGCGTCTCACGCGGTGAAGACGTGCCGACGCGCGAGCTGCGTTTCCACCACGCCAAGGGATGGGAGGTCTGGCTGGAGGTGGCGCTGCGGACGCTGCCCCCCTCGGCCGAGCTGCCGCGGGGCGGGCTCATGCTCGGCGCCCGCGACGTCACCATCCGCCGGCGCGGCGAGGTGGCGCTGGAGGAGAGCCGCGAGCGCTACCGGCTGCTCTTCGAGCGCTCGCCGGTGGGGGTCATGCACTACGACGCGCAGCTGCGCGTCTCCGACTGCAACGAGAGCTTCCGCAAGCTGATCGGCGCCAGCTACGAGCAGCTGCTCGGTCTCGAGATGCGCAAGCTGCGCGACCCGCGCGTGCTGCCGGCGCTGCAGGCGGCGCTCGAGGGGGGCCAGGGGGAGTACGAGGGACCCTACCTGGCCACAACCTCGGGGGCGCGGCTTTGGATCTCGATGCGCACGGTGCCCTTCCATGGGCCGCAGGGAGACGTGCAGGGAGGCATCTGCATCGTCGAGGACATCACCGACAAGCAGCAGGCCGGGGAAGTGCAGCGCGCGACCTACGAGATCTCGGAAGCGGTGCACAAGACCGACGACCTCGACGAGCTCTTTCGCTCCATCCACGGCGTGCTGGCGCGGCTGATGCCGGCCGACAACATCTACTTCGCCCTCTACGACTGCGCTACCGACACCGTCTCCTTTCCCTACTACGTCGACCGCTACGATCCGCCGCCGCCCAGCCGCCGCGCGACCAGCGGCCTCACCGAGAAGGTGCTGCACAGCGGCCAACCGCTCCTGCTCGCCACCCGCGGCGAGGTCGAGACGCTGCTCGCCGACGGCAAGACTCCACAGCGCGGCACCATCCCGGAGTCCTGGCTGGGGGTGCCGCTGCGCCGCGGCCAGGAATCCATCGGCGTCATGGCGCTGCAGAGCTACGACCCGCAGGTGCGCTTCGACGAGCGGCAGCGCGAGGTGCTCGGCTTCGTCGCCGGCCAGGTGACGCTCGCCATCGAGCGCAAGCAGCACCAGGAGCAGATCGAGCGCATGGCCTTCTTCGACGGGCTCACCGGGCTCTACAACAGGCGCATCCTGCAGGAGCGCGCGCAGCAGAGCCTCGACCTGGCGCGGCGGCATGGCTGGTCGGTGGCCTTCCTCTACCTCGACCTCGATCGCTTCAAGAACGTCAACGACACGCTCGGCCACGACGCCGGCGACGAGCTGCTGGCGGAGATCGCCGGCCTGCTGCGCGACTGGCTGCGCGCCAGCGACACGCTCGCCCGCCTGGGCGGCGACGAGTTCGCCGTGCTGCTCCTCGGGCCGAGCGACACCGCGGCCGGCCGGCAGGTCGCCGAGCGCCTCGTGGCGGCGCTCGACGCGCCGTTCGAGCTCGACGGCATCCTGCTGCACGTTCGCGCGAGCGTCGGCATCGCCTGCCATCCCCAGCACGGCGACGACCCGGAGGAGCTGCTGCGCAGAGCGGACATCGCGCTCTACTGCGCCAAGTCCTCCGAGCGGCCGGTCGAGGTCTACGCGGCCGCGTCCGACCACTACAGCGTCGATCGGCTGATGCTCGCCGGCCAGCTGCGCCGGGGGATCCGCGCCGGCGAGATCGAGCTCGAGTACCAGCCGAAGTTCCCGCTCTCCGGCGGCCGTCCCGCGGGCGTCGAGGCGCTGGCGCGCTGGCAGCACCCGGACCTCGGCCGCGTCGGCCCGGACGGCTTCGTGCCGCTCGCCGAGCAGGCCGGCCTGATGAACGAGCTGACCGACGTGGTGCTGCGCGATGCGATCGCCCAGTGCCGGCGCTGGCGCGACGAGGGCCTCGCGCTGCGCG
>DASYUP010000135.1:0-4356 GCA_036001185.1 Thermoanaerobaculia bacterium | reverse complement strand
CCAGTCGCGGTTGGGCGCAAAGGCCGGCGTGCGGTAGCCGATCGTCAGGTAGGGATTGGTGGGGCTCGGCCAGTCGAGGTGCGCACGGTGCGGCCCCGTCGGCGGCGGCTCGGGCGCGACCGCCGGAGCGGTGTACCCCGTCTTCCACCCGCCGTAGTACTTCTCGGCGAGCGAGAACACCGTCTCCGGTTTGACGTCGCCCACCACCAGCAGGGTGGCGTTCTCCGGCCGGTAGAAGCGCCGGAAGAAGCTCTTGCTGTACTCGTACTGGTTGGGCATGTCCTTGACGTCGGCGAGGAAGCCGATCGTCGTGTGCTTGTAGGTGTGCTTGGCGAAAGTAATGTCCCGCGTCTTCTCGTCGAGCCCCTGGAACGGGTTCGACGCACCCTTGCTGTATTCGCCGAGGATGGCGCCCGCCTCGGTGCGGAAGGCGTCCTCGGCGTAGTCGAGGTTGGCGAAGCGGTCCGACTCGAGGTCGAACATCGTCTCGAGCTTCGCCGCCGGGCCGACGATGTAGTAGAAGGTGCGGTCGTCGCTGGTATTGGCGTTGGAATCGGCGCCCATCGCCTTCAGCGTGTCGTTGTACTCCGCCGCCGGGTGCTTCTGGGTGCCGCGGAACATCATGTGCTCGAAGAAGTGGGCGAAGCCGGAGTGGCCGGGCTCCACCTCGTCGCGCGAGCCGGTGCGGACGACGGTGACGTAGGCGACGATCCCCGGGCTGTCGAAGGGGATGGCCATCACCGTCAGGCCATTGGCCAGCGTCCGCTGGTGGACGGGATAGGGAAAGATGTCCCCGGCGGCCGCGTGCGCCGCGCCGGCCACCAGGGCCAGTGCGAGCGCCAGACCGAGGGCGATGCGCTGCCTCACCTTGCTGCCTCCTTTCTACGTTGGCTGACGGGCCGGACGGGGCGGGATGGCCCGCGCTGGCGGACCGGGACGCCGCCGTCCCGGGGTGGTCGAGTCTACCCCTCGGCCGGCGCGCGCTAGAATCCGCCCATGCCCGGCAAGCGGCTGCACGTGCGCTGCCCCGACTGCGACACCGAGCTGGTGGTCGACGCCGAGACCGGCGAGCTGCTGTCGCACCGGGCCGCCAAGCGCCCGCTCGCCGGCGGCAAGGACTTCGACAGCCTGATGCGCGGCCTCGACGAGGGCAAGGCGCGGGCGGAGGCGCTGTTCGAGCAGGAGAAGGCGGCGATGAAGGACCGCCAGCGGCTGCTCGACGAGAAGTTCGAGGAGGCACTGCGCCGCGCCGAGGAAGAGCCGGCCGACACGCCCCCGCCGCGGCCCTTCGACCTCGACTGACCGGGCCCACCGCGCCGCCTCGTTCCATGCTCGCGCGCTTGCTCCACTTCCGCGGGCTGCTGTTCACGCTCACCGCGCGCGAGCTCAAGGCGCGCTACCGCGGGTCGCTGCTGGGCTTCTTCTGGTCGCTCGTCAACCCGCTGCTGCTGCTCGGCGTCTACACCCTGGTCTTCGACGTCGTCTTCAGGAACCGCGCCGGCGGGGCGCAGCCCTACGCCGTGTTTCTCCTCGGCGGGCTGTTCCCCTGGATCTGGTTCTCCACCGCCCTGCTCGACGGCACCGTCTCGCTGGCGGCCAACGCCGGCCTGCTGCGCAAGGCGGTGTTCCCCGCCGAGGTGCTGCCGGCGGTGTCGGTGCTGGCGAGCCTCGCCCACTACCTGCTCGCCCTGCCGGTGCTGCTCGCCGCGCTGCTCGTGGCGCGCTTGTGGCTGCATCACCCGGTGGGCGGCTGGAGCATCCTGCTGCTGCCCTTCGCCCTGCTCCTGCAGCTGCCCTTCACCCTCGGCCTCGCGCTCGCCCTTGGCGCCCTCAACGTACACTTCAAAGACGTTCGCGACCTGCTCGCCAACCTGCTGACGCTGCTCTTCTTCCTCACCCCCATCCTCTACCCGCTGGAGTCGATCGCCGCGGTGCGGCCGCTGCGGCTGCTGGTGGCGGCCAACCCGGTGACGCCCTTCATCCGCCTCCACCAGGAGCTGCTCTTCTTCGGCCGCGTGCCGGCCCCGGCGCTCTGGCTGCAGGCGGCCGGCCTGGCGTTGCTCGCCTGGGCCATCGGCAGCTGGCTCTTCGAGCGCCTGGCGCAGACGCTGGTGGAGGCGGTCTGAGCGCCGCCGACCAGCCGCCGGCGATCGTCGTCGAGGGGCTGTCGAAGGCCTACCGGCGGATGGGGCCGGGGTTCCAGCTGCGCACCCTCAAGAGCGCGCTGCTCGAGGGCAACCTCGTCCGCGGTCTCAAGCCCGAGGAGGCGATCGCCGCCCTCGTCGACGTCTCCTTCACGGTGGCACGCGGCGAGGCGTTCGGCTTCATCGGCAGCAACGGCTCGGGCAAGTCGACGCTGCTCAAGCTCGTCGCCGGCATCCTGCGCCCCGACGCCGGCCGCGTCCTGGTCGACGGCCGGGTGGCGGCGCTCATCGAGCTCGGCGCCGGCTTCCATCCCGAGATCTCGGGCCGCGAAAACGTCTACATCAACGGCGCCGTGCTCGGCCTCTCGCGCCGCGAGGTGGATGCCCGCTTCGACCGCATCGTCGAGTTCTCGGGCCTCGCCGATTTCATCGATGAGCCGGTGAAGACCTACTCGTCGGGCATGTACGTGCGGCTGGGCTTCGCGGTGGCGATCCACACCGAGCCCGACGTGCTGCTGGTCGACGAGGTGCTGGCGGTGGGCGACGAGGCCTTCGCCCACCGCTGCCTGCGCAAGATCGAGGAGCTGCTCGCCGGCGGCCGCACCCTGCTGCTGGTGTCGCACTCGCTGGCGCTGATGGAGGGGGTCTGCGACCGCGTGTTGTGGCTCGACCGCGGAGTGGCGCGCATGGTGGGCGAGCCGCGGCGGGTGGCCGACGCCTATCGCGAGGCGGTGGCCGAGGAGGAGGGGCGGCGCCACCTGGAGGAGAAGACGAGGCAGGACGAGAAGACAAAGCAGGAGCGCGGCGAGGAGCAGGCGGCGAGAACCGGGGGCGAGGAGGGCGCCGTGGCGGCCGCCGAAACGCCCCGGCGGTGGGGCTCGCGGCAGGCCGAGATCGTCGGCGTGCGGCTGCTGGCGGGCGGCGAGGAGCGCTACCACCTCAGGAGCGGCGAGGCGGTCGCCGTGGAGCTGCAGGTCGAGGCGCGCGAGCCGCTCGACGATTTCGTCTTCGGCATCGCGCTCTCCACGCCGCGCGGCCTCGAGGTGTGGGGGACCAACACCGCCCTCGAGGGCTACCAGCCGCGCCGGCTCGAGGGCACGGTGCGGGTGCGGGTCGACTGCCCCGAGCTGCTGCTCGCCGCCGGCGAATACGTGCTCGACGCCGCGGTGCACGCCCGCGACGGCGCGCCCTACGACTACCGCAAGCAGGTGCTGTCGTTCAGCGTCACCGCGCCGACAGCCGAGATCGGCGTCTATCGGCCGCGCCACGGCTGGCACTTCGAGGGCGCCATCGTCTGGGGAGCGGCGGAGTGAGGGCGCTGCTCGTCTCCGCCCTCGCTTGGGCCGGCACACCGCTCGCCAGTCACCTCGCCCGCCGCGATTGACGGCCGCTGGCGGCCACTGGCCGCCGCTCCGGCCGGCTGCGGTACGATGGCCGCCCGTCCCCGTCATCCCCCCGGAGGAGGTGTCATGGCCGAGCCGGACGAGCCGCAAGGCGTCAGCATCAAGATCGCCGACGACGAGCTCAAGGGGCGGTACTCCAACCTGCTGCGTATCACCCACACGCGCGAGGAGTTCATCCTCGACTTCATCAATCTGGTGCCGCCCCAGGGCATGGTCTGCGCCCGCATAATCACCAGCCCGGGGCACATGAAGCGCATCGTCAGCGCCCTGGCCGGCAACCTGGCGCGCTACGAGGAGGCCTTCGGGCCGATCCAGGAAGCCCAGGAACCGCTGGTCGATCCCGTTCACTAGGGAACATCCATTAGCGGAGGGCGGGCAGAAGCCCCGCGGACGTGGTGCATTGCTGGCTTGCCCTGGCTGGTCTCCCTCGCCCCGCGCGGCGAGTGGGCGACGCCCTGCCGTGGCCGGCGCTGGTGCTCGTCCTCGCGCCGATCCTCCTCCCTGCCTGCCGCGCTCCCGCCTCGCCGGCGGCCGCCACCGCCCGCGCCTGGGGCAACGGGCCCGCCCGCTGGCTCCTCCTCGACGACGAGCAGCAGGCGCTGGGGCGCGTGCGCACCAACACCGACTTCGCGAGCTTCCTGGGCGCCTTCTGGGCCTGCCGCGACGACGATCCCGCCACCGACGAGAACCCCTTCGGCCGTCTCTTCGCCGAGCGGGGGGCGGCGGCCGACCGCCTCTACGCCGAGCCCGGGGTGCGCGGCAGCCTGACGCCGCGCGGCGGCGCGCTGCTGCTGCTCGGCCCGCCGACG